>USPX01000283.1 GCA_900556665.1 uncultured Eubacteriales bacterium | reverse complement strand
TAACTCCCCAGTTCCTACATCTAATAAAATTGATTCTTCCATGTACTCACTTCCCTCTCTATATTTAAACACATGCTATAAACTTATAGCTCGTATTTTGTGACATTATGCTCTTATATGTATCGGCATAAATTTCTATAAGCTTAACCCAATTCTATATTTTTTTCCTTCACCAAAATTTACAGAGTTTGCTTACGATGCGTCTCATCCACCACTTATGTTTACTCCCTATAGCAATAAAGATAAGTACTCCAATAAAATTTATCTAACCTTCTAACAAAGTGATAGTAATGTTTCATTCCTCCCCCCCTAGCCCACGAAAGAGTTTGCTGAGATGTGCCTCAACCCTATTTCTGTTTGTTCCCTATAGCAGTGGGGATAAGTAGCATATCAAAATTTATCTAACCTTCCAACCAAGTGAAAGTAATGTTTCATCCCTCACCCCCCTAGCCCACAAAAGAGTTTGCTTGAGGTGCGCCTCCACCCTATTTCTGTTGTATCTTCATAGTAGTGGGGGTAAGTATACTAATAAAATTTATCTAACATTCGAACGAAGTGAGTGTTAAGGAAATTTTATTAGTATACTTATCCCCAACCCCATGCACCCTAACAAAAAAAGGTCAGGCACATCCTCATGCACCCAACCCTTTCAATTAGTAATCTCCATTTTCCTGTGTTTTTGCACCTGTTACGATTGCAATACTTCTACTTACACCAAGTCTTTCTGCTCCTGCTTCTACCATAGCTTCTGCAGTTTGTGCATCTCCGATACCACCTGATGCTTTTACTTTAATACGTCCAGCTGCTACTTTACTCATAAGACTTACATCTTCAATTGTTGCACCACCAGTTCCGAATCCTGTTGATGTTTTAATAAAGTCTGCTCCTGCTTCTACAACGATTTCTGTTACTTTTTCAATCTCTTCACTTGTAAGGTAACATGTTTCTACAATTACTTTTACGATTGTATTTGGATTTGTTTGTTTACATGCTTTTACAACTTCTTCAATATCAAATTTCACATAATCATACTTTTCATCTTTTAATGCACCTACATTGATAACCATATCAACATCTGTTGCACCATTTAAAATAGCTTCTTTTGCTTCAAAAGCCTTAGCTGCTGGTGTTTCGTTTCCTAAAGGAAATCCTACAACTGTTGTAATGCCTACACCTGTATCTGCTAATAATTGATTTGCCATACCTACATAGCAAGTAGGTACACATACTGTTTTAAAACTATATTCAATAGCTTCATTACAAAGCTTTCTAATATCATCTTCCGTAGTTGTTGCTTTTAATGCAGTATGATCGATTAATTGTGCTAAGTCTTTCATCATATAAGCCTTCTTTCTCTTATGAATTTTTGTCTCACTGCCTATATTTTTACAGTGTCTTTTTAGTCTTTACTATATTATCATAGGCACATTTGTTGTACAAGCTTAAACTGTATTTTTCTAAACTCTTAATAAAATTACATTAATTTGCATATCTTAAACAGCTCGTCATATATATGTATTAGGACATCTTATTTAAAAAGGAGGGTACTTATGTCTAATCCTAAGTTTTTGGTATTTAAGCTTAAAGACCTTAAAATTCCGGTTCTCATTATCTTAGTTGCTATCCTACTGCTTATCTTCTTACTTTTTAGAAATAAAGCAAGTGCTCAAACATTTGCACCATCAGATACGTACCAAGATGGACAGTACATAGCAGGAATCTCTCTTTCTGATACAACAATGGATTTAGTTGTGCAAGTGACAGATGGTCAAATTACTTCTGTCTCATTAAATGGCTTATCTAATGACTCTACTAGCCTTTATGATGATCTTATCACAAGTATTGACTATGTAAACACTTATGTTACAGCTACACAATCTCTTGAACTTCCTGCTAATGCTACAACTTCTCCAGCTACCAACATGTTAATGGATGCGGTAAAAGTGGCACTTTCTGATGAGGCCAATGCGCAGGTTTTATCTACTTATGAAAAACTTGATGTATCTGGTCAAGACGACATATTTGTAGATGAATTTAGTGATGAAGATTATACACAAAACACAGAACCTGAAACAACAGATTCTAATGCAAGTGAAAATGAGGCTGCTGAAATTACACCAGCAGATGCGGATACAGATTTAACTGCTGCTTCAGATGCTACACCTACTTCTATTATGGAAGAAGACATTGTAGAGTAATTCTTTCTTTTTATATTCATAAGTGCATTTAAGAAACTATTTTAGATCTTCTATAAATAGTTTCTTTTTTATTGCCTTCTTTAAACTCATTGATATTGTTAAAGATAAAAAAAGATATCGCCCAAGCGATACCTTTTTGTTTATTTTAATATTACTTTGCAAGATATTCCTTAACAAAGCCTTCAATATATTTGGCTGTAGCCTCTATACCTAACATACTGCTATCTATAGATAGCTCATATAATTGTGTTTGACCCCATTTATTTCCTGTATAGTAGTTATAATAAGTTGCACGTTTTTTATCTATTTTATTAATTTTTTGCTCTGCTTTATCTTGTGGCAAATTATAATATTTAACTGCATGTTGTATTCTTGTTTCAAGTGGTGCATGTACAAATATATTAATGCATTTTTTGTAATCTCTTAAAATATAATCTGCACAACGTCCAACAATTACACAACTTTCTGTATCTGCTATCTTTTTAATAATATTAGATTCTAAAATAAAAAGCTTATCATTAATAGGTAGATCTAACATAGGTGCAGCATGACTTCCCATCATATAACTTCCTGAAACAATAGAATATAATAAACTACTTACTGCTGTTTCATCTACCTTTTCAAAAACTTCTTTGCTCATGCCACTTTCTTTGGCTGCTAAGTCTATAATTTCCTTATCATAGAATTTAATACCTAGAGCCTGGGCAAGTTGTCTTCCTATTTCTCGTCCCCCACTACCATATTCTCTACCGATTGTAATCACTAAATTTTCTGCCATACAAATCCCCCCTTGTACTGCTTATAAAGTGCCAATACTTCATATACAATACCTTACATGTATGTATAGAAAGTTAGCTATATTATATAATTTATTATACTATTTAATTCTATAATATTCAATTTAATTTAAATTTCTCCTTAAAACCTCTAAATTTTTAACCTCTTAAATCCTGTAATTTGTTTTCAGCACACATCAAATAAGACATAACTGCTATATCATCAATGCCTTCTTTGTATAATTGCTTTACATTTTGAGGTGTAATTCCACCTAAAGCTACTAAAGGTGTACTAATCTGCTGTTTTATATTTTTAAACCATGAAATACCCTTACCTTCTACGGGTTTACAG
>USPX01000282.1 GCA_900556665.1 uncultured Eubacteriales bacterium | reverse complement strand
ACAAATACAACAGGTAAAGATTTAAACAACTGGACATGTACTTTTACAAGTAGCCGCCCAATTACATCAATTTGGAATGCCACACTTGTAAGTCAAAGTGGTAATACATATACTGTGAAAGCACCAGACTGGCAAGCAAATCTTGCAAAAAATGCAAGCTTCACTTTTGGTTGTCAAATGGGTCAAGGAGATGGCAATGTAACCGTTTCAAATGTGACACTAAAATAAGATGATTTATATAATGTAGAACGTAAGTAGAGTAGTGGTATTTTTAATCCACTACTCTATTTGTGTATATGTATATAAAAATTTTATCTAGGCAAAACTATTATTACAGGATTGTTACTAGAGTGTTTTGGGAAAATTTAAATAATGTAACAAAATAAATGTATAAAATAAAATAAGTAAGGCAAGTATTAAAAGGAATCTAAAATAGAACATGCATTAATATTTTAGAGCACCATGTAATATGTATAAAGGGGATGACCAATTTGAAGATGCAAGATTATCCCATAGAAGAAAGACCTTATGAAAAATTTCAGCACTATGGGAGTAGTGCTTTAACGGATACAGAGTTATTAGCTATTTTGTTACGTACAGGCACTAGTAAGATGAATGTTATGGAACTTTCAAGAACACTTTTAACCTACTTTCAAGAAGCACCATTAAGTGGTAAAAGGCCTTCGCTACTTACGCTTTATCAGTTTTCTTATGAGCAGCTTCAAGAAATATCAGGAATAGGTCAAGTAAAAGCCATTCAAATACTTGCTTTAGTAGACTTATGTAAGCGTATGGTCAAAGCACGTTATAAAGAAGGGCAAAAAGTAAATTCACCGGGTTCTATTGCAAATTATTTTATGGAAGAACTAAGGCATAAAAGGGAAGAGTGTTTTATCATTGTTTTCTTAGATGCAAAGTGTAAAATATTGGGTAATGAAGTGATTTCCACTGGAAGTTTAACGGCTTCTATTGTCCATCCAAGGGAAGTGTATAAATGTGCCATTCAAAAGTCAGCACATAGTATTATTGCCCTTCATAATCATCCAAGTGGAGACCCGACGCCGAGTGAGGAAGACCGGCAAATCACAGTGCGTTTGAAGCAAGCAGGAGAGATTATAGGTATTCCGCTTTTAGACCATATTATTATAGGCGATGGGATTTATTGCAGCCTAAAAGAAGAAAGTTATCTCTAATTGTTGAAAAGCGATTAAAAAAAGGTTATTATGGTAGATATGAGATTTTGTTAAAAAATGACCATAGACAATGATATAGATTTAATGTAGGAGGAATATATAATGTTTGGAAAAGATATGGGTATTGACCTTGGAACAGCCAACACTCTAGTTTTTGTAAAAGGAAAAGGAATCGTTGTAAACGAACCATCTGTAGTTGCAATTAAAGAAAAAACTAATGAAGTTCTTGCAGTAGGTGATGAAGCAAAACAAATGATCGGTAGAACACCTGGAAATATCGTAGCAATTAGACCACTTAAAGATGGGGTTATTGCAGACTTTGCTACAACATCAGCGATGCTTCGTTACTTCATTGGTAAAGCATATAAACAATCTTTATTCTCTTCAAAACCACGTGTAATCGTTTGTGTACCATCTGGTGTTACATCTGTAGAAAAACGTGCCGTTGAAGAAGCAACAGAAAAAGCTGGTGCTAAAAAAGCACTTATTATGGAAGAACCTATGGCAGCTGCTATTGGTGCACATCTTCGCGTTGAAGAACCAACAGGAAACATGGTAGTAGATATTGGTGGCGGAACAACAGACGTTGCTGTTATTTCATTAGGTGGTATTGTAGCAAGCAAATCACTTCGTATTGCTGGTGATGAATTTGATGAATACATCGTTTCTTACATCAAACGTGAATACAACTTAATGATTGGTGAAAGAACAGCTGAACAAATCAAAATCAATATTGGTGCAGCTTATCCAAATGGTGAAGATGAAACAATGGAAATTAGAGGGCGTGACCTTGTAACTGGTCTTCCAAAAGTTTTAACAATTACATCAACAGAAGTAACTGAAGCAATTAAAGAACCAGTTAACGCTATCATTGATGCCATCAAAATGACACTTGAAAAAACACCACCAGAGCTTGCAGCTGATATTATGGAAAGTGGTATTATGCTTACAGGTGGAGGAGCTCTTTTAACAGGTCTTGATACACTTATTAGCCTTGAAACAGGTATGCCAGTTAAAATCGCAGAAGATCCACTTGATTGTGTTGCAAAAGGAACAGGTTATGCATTAGAGGATATTGAAAAGTGGTCAGCTATCTTTGCTGATGATAAATAAAACAAGGAGAGAGTGCCTTGAAACTTGATAACAAAATTAAAAAAGTAGGAATCATAGTAGGTGGGGTTGTTATAGCGGTGCTTATAGTAGGAAAAGCTTTTCAGATTCCGGTCTTAAGTACAGGGGTTAACTTTGTACTTATGCCGATTCAAAAAGGTATTACTTTTGTAACGGATAAAACCACTAATTTCTTTGGATATTTCGGGGAAATCGATGCTTTGCGTACGGAAAATAAGAATTTAAAAGAAACTAATGAAAAGTTATTTTATGAAAATACTATTTTATCTCAGTATGAGGAAGAAAACAAAAATCTTAAACAACTTCTAGAAATGAAAAACTTATATCAAGCCTATGAAGGTATTGGCGCTAATGTTATTGGAAAAGACTCTAGTAACTGGTATAAAGTCATTACGATTGATAAAGGGACAGCCAGTGGTGTTAAGGAAAATAGTGTTATTTTAGCAAATGGCGGCCTTGTAGGACATGTTTGGGAGGCTTCAGATCTTACCTCAACAAGTACTACAGCCAATAGTTCAAAAGTATTATCAATTATAGATGATCGCAGTTCAGTAAGTGCTGAAGTGGTGCGTACTGGAGATGTAGGGATTGTCAATGGAGATATTGAACTAGTGAACGAAGGACTATGTGTACTTGAAATTAATGTAGAATCGGAAGTTATTAAGGGTGATCAGATTGTAACATCACATCTAAGTTCAATTTATCCACCGGGTATTCCAATAGGTACAGTAGAAGAAGTTGTAGACGGAAAAAATGGGCTTACACGATACGCTTATATTAAACCTTACGTAGATTTTAAACATTTAAAAAATGTTTTAGTAATTAACTATAAACAAGGGGAGTAGATTATGCGTTCATTTGTCATTGGTACCCTATTAGTTGTGGTACATATTTTAAGTGCCACATTATTCCAGTATTTAAAAATCGGTAATGTTGCACCTAATTTTATGATTATGTTAATTGTGTCTTTTGCACTACTTCGTGGTAGCAAAGAAGGAGATCGGAAGAGCAC
>USPX01000281.1 GCA_900556665.1 uncultured Eubacteriales bacterium | reverse complement strand
TACATCAACCTCTAATCCATTTTCTGTATACAAACTGGCACAAAGTGGGTAAATACTTTCATTTTCCCATATAAAGTTACCTTTCATTTTATCCCTATTCCTAGTAAATAATTCACATTGTTCCTCTAAATATGTCTTCATGATGCCCCCTATATATCTTTTATAATTACTTTTTAATAAATCATATTTAATATTGTATATATTTTTATATATAAGTAAATATGTTTTAAAATATCTTTTCACACACCATAAACCCAAGCACTATCATTACATATTTTCCTACTTCACAAAAGAATGGTATGTAATTAATCACTTAAACTAATTACATACCATCTTTTTTACATAGCAAATTTATTCTCTTACTAAACTCTCTCTTATACTAAAATATTGCTATGAAGTTTCATATCTTCTAGCATTTGGGCCACTTCTTGATCTACTGTATAAGGCCCTACTTGAACTCTTTGCTGCCTTCCTTTAGATGTTGTTCGTTCCTCCATAACTTTTTCTACGCCTCTCATTATAACGCCTAGTCTATTGATGAACATCTTCCTCATCTCCTTAGGAATTTGCTGCCCTTTCTTTATCTAAGCTTAGTGTACGCCTTTTTTCATATTAAATCAATGTCACACCTTAACACTTCTGTCTTTTGTTACGCTATCCTTCATTAAAATCCCTATTAAAAGTAAAACTGGAAATATGATTGCCATTAAAATGCCCATCTTTAGATTATCATTAAATCTACTTGAAATCATACCTACAAAGGTTGGCCCACCTGAGCATCCTAAATCTCCGGCTAATGCAAGTAACGCATACATGGCTGTACCACCATTTCTAATACTTTTAGCTGCTATACTGAATGTACCTGGCCATAAAATACCTACGGATAAACCACATAAACCACATCCCACAAATCCTAAAACCGGAATAGGCACTAAAGCAATAATTAAATAAGAGATTAAACATAAGCTGCCACTATAAATCATGAATCTACCAAGATCTATTTTTTCACCATACTTACCATATACAGCACGTGAAGTGCCCATTAAGGTAGCAAATAGCATTGGCCCTGCTAAGTCTCCAACTGCTTTACTTACTCCTAATCCTTTTTCTGCAAAAGTCGAAGCCCATTGACTCACTGCTTGTTCACATGCTCCTGCACACACCATTAAAAGTACCATGAGCCAAAAGACTTTGCTAATCACTAATTCCTTTAAAGTTAACTGTTTTTCCTCTTCTGCCACAATTGGGGCAATTGGTACACTAGTAAAAAATAAGGCATTAAGACCCGGAACAATAGCCCATACTATGGCTAGCATTTTCCAATGTTGAATCCCAACTATTTTAAAGAATACAGTTGAAATGAGTACCACACCTACATGTCCCCAACAATAAAATGAATGTAATAAACTCATGGCCTTTTCTTTGTTTTTAGTAGGACAAGCTTCTACTATAGGACTTACTAACACCTCTAAAAGTCCACCACCTATAGCATATATAATGACAGCTATAAGCAGTCCTGCAAAAGGATTACTTAATACATCCGGCAATACTGTAAGCAGTATCAAGCCTGTTGCTGCACATATATGGGCCAATACTATGGAAGCCTTATATCCAATCTTATCTATAAAACCTACAGATACTAAATCCACTATAAGCTGCACCCCAAAATTAATGGTAATCAGCATTGTGATTTTAGACAACGATACCTCATAGCTGATTTGTAGTGTAATGAATAAAAGTGGCACAAAGTTATTGATAATAGCTTGTACCACATAGCCTACAAAGCAAGCATATAATGTCTTATTATAATTTTCCTTCATATGTATCTCCCTCCCTATTCATCCCTATTTAATAATCCATATTTATAAGTATATTATTTATATTCCAAAATTTAAATAAAAAAGTGTAGCTGCCTTACCATTTATGATGATAAAACAGCTACACCCTCATCCTTTAATCAACTATAATCTTTTAATCAACTATGTATTTCTTAGAATACAGATTTTAAAGCTGGATAAATCGCTTTGAATTTTTGATATCTTTCTTCATATTTTGCTGCAAGGTCTTCATCTGGTTCGATTGTTTCTACAATCTTAACGATTTTTTGGCTTGCTTCTTCTACTGATGCAAACTCACCACAAGCAACTGCTGCTAAAATAGCGCCACCAAGTCCTGGACCTTCGTCATTATCAATGACATCTACTTTAACATTTAATATATTTGCAATCATTTTCTTCCAAAGTGGGCTCTTTGCACCACCACCACAAATCTTAGTTCTTTCAATGTTGATTCCTAATGATTTAGCAACTTCAAAAGAATCTCTAAGGGCAAACGCTACACCTTCTAAAACAGCTTGTGTCATATCTTCTCTTGTTGTATTTAAGCTCATTCCTACAAATGCACCTCTTGCATTAGGATCGTTATGTGGTGAACGTTCACCCATTAAGTATGGTAAGAAGAATACTTCATTTTCACCAAGCTTATCAATGCCTTCTTGTTCTTTGGCATATTCTTTTGTTTTGATAATTTCATCCATCCACCATTTATTACAAGAAGCTGCACTCAGCATACAACCCATTAAATGATATCCGCCATCTGCATGTACAAATGAATGTAATGCATTATTTTCATCTACACGGAATTTACTACTTGCAATAAAGATTGTACCAGATGTACCAAGTGAAATATTACAGCGTCCTTCACCAATAGTTCCTGTGCCTACTGCAGCTGCTGCATTATCTCCAGCTCCAGCTGCTACAACTACGTCCTCAGATAATCCAAGACTAGCTGCCACTTCTGGAAGAACAGTGCCTACTTTTTCATAGCTTTCAAAGATTTGTGCAAGTTGTTCTTCTTTTACATCACAAATTGCCATCATTTCTTTAGACCAGCATTTGTTTTTAACATCGAAGAGTAACATGCCTGAAGCATCTGAAACATCTGTGCAGTGTACACCTGTTAATTTGTAGGCAATATAATCTTTAGGAAGCATAATCTTTTTGATGCGTGCAAAGTTTTCTGGTTCTTCTTCTTTCATCCAAAGAATTTTAGGTGCTGTAAATCCAGCAAATGAAATATTAGCTGTGCACTCTGAAAGTTTCGCTTTACCAATGACTTCATTTAAATAATCGCTTTGTTTAGCTGTACGGTTATCATTCCATAAAATTGCTGGACGAATAACTTCATCATTTTCATCAAGGACTACAAGCCCATGCATTTGTCCACCAAAGCTCATACCTTTAACTTCTTTAGGATCTATATCTTTTACTAAAATTTTAATACCTTTTTGAACGGCTTCCCACCAGTCGGCTGGGTTTTGTTCTGACCAGCCTGAGTGTGGGAAATAAAGTG
>USPX01000280.1 GCA_900556665.1 uncultured Eubacteriales bacterium | reverse complement strand
ATGTGGAATAGGTGTAATGCCTAACTCTCTTTTTAACTTACAAGCCAAAAGGCTACTATCTACTCTAGCTCTTGCAATAGGACAGTCCGCTATAGTAATAGCATCTACACCTGCCAACTGGAGCTTTTTAGCCCCTTCCATAAAAGCAGTAATTTCTGTATCTACAGGTGGGTCTAATTCTACAGCTATGATTTTTTTACCTTTATTCATTTTAGCTATCAGCTGACTTGTATCCTTTGATTCTTCTTTATTCCTTACTTCTTCCTGACTGCTTATTGCCTCTTGGTGAGAAACTTCATGAGCTGCTTTTATGGTGTTACTTGTAAGGCTTTCTTCCTTTATAACGCTATCTTTTCTCACTACAGTTTTTACTTCTTTCACAACCTCAGCCATAATCTCTGGTGTTGTCCCACAACATCCACCAATAATCTGTGCCCCTTGCTTTACGATTTCTACCATTTGAGAGGCAAAATAATGGCTGTCTTGATTAAAGAACGTACGATTATTAATGACTGTTGGATAACCCATATTAGGCATAATTATAATATCCTTTTGATTAAATGAGGTATTTTGCATATACGCTAATAAATGCTTAGGCCCTGAAAAGCAATTAAAGCCAACTGCATCGATCTCTGATACTGTGCTTATTTTATCTATTAAATGCTTACCACTCTTCCCCATTCTTGTATAGCCTTCTGGTGAAATAGCAAAAGATACAATAATATAGGCATCACTTACAGCTGCCTTAATGTATTTTGCAATTTCAGGCAAACATTCTTCACTACTAAAGGTTTCAAACAAGAAATTTTTTGCCCCTAGCTTTATAAATTCATCTACAATTTCTTTATATGCAGCTAATGCATTTTCCTTTTCTATAATAGGCACTGGCCCTATATCTGCAAATACTCTAACACACGCATTTGCTGTTTTAACTGCTTCCTGTGCTAATTTATAACCTTCACGAATTACTTTTTGCAGCGTTTTAGTATCACAAGATAAATTCACTGTATTGGCCCCAAATGTATTGGTTTTAATGGCATTGCATCCTGCTGCAATATAAGCTTTATGAATGGCTAATATATTTTGTGGTGCATTCACATTGGCCCTTTCACACTGACTTTCTGTTTCATGATATAAATTCATATAATAAGTGCCCATTGCCCCGTCAAAAATCACTAATTCATTATTATCTATTCTCATGTTGTCACCCCATTAAATCTTAGTTATTTACTTTTGTAAACCACTTTTATATGCACTATCATATCAATGTTCTTCAGTTATAGCATAACTCAAAAAAACTATGACACCTTATAGTTAAAAACTATATCTAATAAACTTTAATTTTGATCTTCACTAATAACCTGCTTTAACAGTGTGATATAAGTTTGTGCAAGCTTGCTAAGTCCTATATTTTTTTGTGAAATCCAACCAACTTCTATCACTTCATCCACAATTAAAGGAATTGCAATAATGTTATCCCCATTTAAGGCCTTACTAATCACACCTGTAGAGATCGTATAGCCATTAAGCCCTATTAAAAGATTAAATAAAGTTGCTCTGTCACTGACACGAATTGTTTTCTTATGAGATACGGTACTAAGTATTTCTTCTGAAAAATAAAAGGAATTATACTCCCCTTGCTCAAAGCATAAGCAAGGTAAATCTTCTAATTCTTCTAGAGTTACATACTCTTTTTTGGCTAAAGGGTTCATTGTACTAATAAAAACATGAGGTTTGGCCTCAAATAAAGGTGTAAACTTTAACCCATTCTCTTTTAAAAATTTATTAAGTACTTTTCTATTAAAATCATTTAAATATAAAATGCCTATTTCACTACGCAAATTCTTCACATCATCTATGATTTCATAAGTTCTTGTTTCTCTTAGATTAAATTCATACTCTTCCTGATTATATAGTTGAATCAATTCTACAAAGGCATTCACTGCAAAAGCATAATGCTGAGTTGAGACTGAAAAATGACTTTTAGAAACAGGATGTTTCAAATAACGCTGCTCTAAAAGTTCTGCTTGCTCCAGCACTTGTCTTGCATACCCTAAAAATTCACTACCTTCTATCGTCACACTTACACCTCTATTGGTGCGCTGAAAAATCACCTGATTAATTTCTTGTTCCAAATCCTTAATTGCAGCAGATAAACTAGGTTGTGTAATAAATAATTTTTTAGCCGCGATATTTATAGATCCCCATCTTGCCACCTCAATGGCATATTTTAATTGCTGTAATGTCATATCTATTCTCCTTATACAAGGCACATCCTCTTTTCTTTATGCCAAGTTATGTCACTTATCTCTTAATTTTTTAGTTACCTTATAGATTATAACAAACTTTCATTTATCTTTTAAATGCTGCCTCCTTTTAATTTGTTCTTATATTTTAATAAATTTTACACTTTAAAAACTCATTTCAATATAGCTTATATGGTATAATAAAAGATATACTACTTAAGGGAGTGATTCATCATAGGCATTATTAAATTAACACATTTAATAGAAGATATTTTTAATCGTTCTAGTGTTATTTTAGGAAACTATTTCGTAAATGTTAAAGGCATTGATGCAGAAAGTTCCTATAATGACTTACTGGCACTTTTTAATCATAAACTAAATAGTTTAAATACAGCCCATCTTATCTTTAAAAGTACTATTAATAAGGTAACAAATCCCGAACTTAAAGCTATGGTAGCAACTGAATTTTTAGAGCCTGTCTTACCACTTACACATTCTTTAGCACATAATCAAATCTTTACAGAAAGCTTAAAGCTGACATTAGATATGGCGCAAAAGATACCTGAATTTAGTACAGCAGCGGCTTTAAACGAGCTGAAAGAAGATTTATGGTTATGGGCTAAAAACTATATCCGTACTATTGATTTTAGTAGTACAGATATTCCTAAATGCATGTACTATGGCGATTTGACATTATCAGAAGCTTACTTTTTAGTACTTCTTGCTTTTCTTGGATTCGATGTCATCTATTTCAATCCTTGTGGGCAAACACTTTTAGAAAACATTGACTTAGATCATATGTCTCAGCTTATGATTTTAGGCGAGCCCACAACACTTATGGCCTCTTTTGAAGAGCGCATAAGTAGTGGCGTTGTAATTGATAAGGTTACAACCTATGCAAAGCAGGCTATGAATGAATTAAACGATAATCTCTATGGAGATTGTGGTATTTATCGTCCTTGGCAATTTGCCCATGGCAGCACTTCACCTGTTATCCTGGATGCCGTTATAGAAGACACCCTCACCTATTGGACTGAACCCGCTACACTTAGACCGGGCTTTAAAACAGCAGGTGATATTGTTTATACCCCAGTATTTTTCAATAAAATTTCTG
>USPX01000279.1 GCA_900556665.1 uncultured Eubacteriales bacterium | reverse complement strand
CAAGACAAGGAATACGTGAGCTGGGGGCAAAGGATTTAGATTTAGCTATTTTAGAAAATGTAGGGAATCTAGTTTGCCCAGCAGAATTTGATACAGGGGCATGTAAAAATGTTATGATTCTTTCAGTACCAGAAGGACATGATAAACCATTAAAATACCCTTTAATTTTCACAGTATGTGATGCACTGATTATTAATAAGATAGATGTAATGCCTTATTTTGATTTTGATATGGAAAAGGTTATGGAATATGCACATTGTCGTAATCCAAAGCTTAAGATTTTCCCTATTTCAGCCAAAACAGGTGAAGGGGTAGATGCCTTCTGCGATTGGCTTAAAAATGAAGTAGAAGATTGGAATAAATAGAAGGAGGTGGGCATGTACCTTACTATCTACGCCTTCCGTAATTTATGATACTCTAAGTTTGAGAAGTAAAGAAACGGTGTGAACTCACTGCGCTACGCTACGTTCAGACAGCACACCTAAAACCTCTTTACTTCTCTTCACTAAGAGTATCAATAAATTACTCCAGAGGTAGACTAGTAGGGCACATGCCCACCTCTTCTATTTAGACAATCTGGTGAGAGCGAAAGAGAAAAGTTAATGTATTCATTTTGATAGTAGATAGAATATAGTCTACGAATATAAATAAAGGTATTAATATAAGTATAAGTTTAATAATGATTTACTAGTTTAGTGATTGAATCATTGGATAATAAAAAAGAGTGCCACGCAAAATGGTTGAGCATTTTGCGTGGCACTCTTCTTGGTATGTTAATTAAGCAAGTACTACTTTGTGGAATACTTTTTTACCTTTTTGGATAAGGAGTTCATTTTCTTTGAATGAATCTACTGTGATCATTGCAGCTGGGTCTGTTACTGCTGTGCCGTCTAATTTAACCCCACCTTGAGTAACGAGGCGACGTCCTTCTGAACGAGATGGTACAAGTTTTGTAGTTTGAAGAAGTGTTAAGATGTCCATACCTTCAGCAAAGTCAGCTTGTGCCATTTCTGTTGTAGGGATAGAACCACCGTGTGCACCACCCATGAAGAGAGCTTTTGCAGCTGTTTGAGCTTTTACAGCTTCTTCTTCACCATGAACGATTTTTGTGACTTCGAAAGCAAGTCTTTCTTTAGCAGCATTAATTGCAGCACCTTCTACATTTGTAATCGCTTCGATTTCGTCCATTGGGATGAATGTAAGAAGTGATAAACAACGTTTAACGTCCGCATCTGCTACATTACGCCAGTATTGGTAGAAGTCATATGGAGATGTTTTTTCTGGATCAAGCCATACAGCACCATTTTCTGTTTTACCCATTTTCTTACCTTCGCTATTTGTAAGGAGAGAGAATGTCATACCAAATGATTGGTCACCGTGAAGTTTTCTTACAAGTTCAACCCCACCAAGAATGTTAGCCCATTGATCGTTACCACCAAGTTGTAATTTACAGTTATAACGTCTGTAAAGTTCTAAGAAGTCATATGATTGCATAAGCATATAATTGAATTCTAAGAATGTTAAACCTCTTTCAAGACGTTGTTTGTAACATTCAAATGTAAGCATACGGTTAACTGAGAAGTGTACACCGATATCTCTTAAGAATTCAATGTAGTTAAGGTCACGAAGCCAGTCAGCATTATTTACCATAAGGGCTTTATCATCTTCGAAAGAGATGAAACGAGACATTTGTTTTTTGAAACATTCAACGTTGTGGTCAATTGTTTCAACAGTCATCATTTTACGCATGTCTGATTTACCTGTTGGGTCACCAATCATCGCTGTACCGCCACCAAATAGGGCAATAGGACGGTGACCTGCTTGTTGCATGTGCGCCATGGCCATAACTGTTACAAAGTGTCCTACATGTAAACTATCAGCAGTTGGGTCGAAACCAATGTAAAAGCTGATTTTTTCCTTTCCTAAAAGTTCACGAATTTCTTGTTCATGAGTTGTTTGCTCAATGAATCCACGTTCTAATAATACGTCATATACGTTTCTCATATTGAAACCTCCTATAAATAATTTTAGGTGAATTTTTCCATATAAAAAGGGCTAACTCAAGTCCTAAGGACGAGTTAACCCGTGGTACCACCTTAATTTACAAACAAAATGTTTGCCTCATAGCCGATAACGGGGCAAGCCGGACACGCAACTCCAAAGTTGTATTTCATAAAATAAATATATATGTGTTCACACCAACCACACACTCTCTGAAAAAATAATTTATTTACTACTAGGTCTTTATCATCGTTTTTGTGTTTATTTAGTTAGCCTTTATATTAGCATAAGCATAGGGGTATTTCAAGACCTAGAATAAAAAATCAGAAAACAACTAGAAAAAAGTCCTTTCATCATGTAAAATGTTCGTATAGTAGAAAATAATGAAAATTCAGTATAGATATTAATATGGGAGGCAACATAATGTATAAAATAAGTAAGGGGAGCCCTATACTAGGATGTACTATAGATGAAAAGGGAGCCAACTTTGGTATATACTCAGATGTGGCAGCAAAAATGCAACTAGAAATCTATGCAAACGGACCTCAAGATGCATGTGTTAGTAAAATTATTTTAGAACGTGATGAACATGTACAAGAGCATATTTTTAATGTACGGGTAAGTGGTGTAAAAGAAGGGATGGGGTATATATGGCGTCTAATAGATAGTGCAGGAAATATTTCTAAGCCCCTTATCGACCCTTATGCTTATGGGATTGATCAAATCGAAAGTGAAGAGGGAGGATATTATAATATTGTTATAGGCTATCATATGAATGAAAGTCCGAGACCATGTGTACCTTGGAAAGATAGTATCATTTATGAAATGCATGTAGGACATTTCACCAATCATGAATCATCAGGCATTGATGATGCTGAAAAGGGAACGTTTACAGGCCTTATGAAGAAGCTGCCTTATTTAAAGTCCCTAGGGATTACAACCCTAGAATTACTCCCTATTTTTAAATGGTATCCTTATACAATCAAAAATATCAATCCAAATACAGGGGAAAAGTTACAGGATGAATGGGGTTATAATACTATTGGATTTTTTGCGGTAGATGAACGTTATAGCATTGAGAAAAATGGGTATGCTGCATATAAAGAGTTTAAAGCATTAGTTGAGGCAGCGCATAATTTAGGTTTAGAAATTATACTAGATGTGGTTTACAATCATACAGGTGAGGGCGGTGAAAATGGGGCGCCTTCTAGTTTTAAAATTTTAAGTCCTAAGACATATTATAAATTTGAGCATAATGGTGGGTATCGTAATTGTTCAGGAACAGGTAATACCTTCTATACCAATCACCCTGTTGTAAAGAAACTCATTTTAGATAGCTTAAGATATTGGGTTGTTTGCATGGGTGT
>USPX01000278.1 GCA_900556665.1 uncultured Eubacteriales bacterium | reverse complement strand
TCAGGATTATTATCTTACTCAATTTGTCATCATCACACTATTGATGGCTTTTTATAACTCCCAAGGGCAATCTAGTAAGTCAAGAGATTATATGCGCGGTGGAGAATTATTGAATATGGTAGCTCAAAGATTGGAACAGGGTGCTAGATATATGCAGGAAAATGAGGAAAAAGAAGATAAGGGTGGCATTGCATATACCAATATGATTGAGCGTTTTACAGCACTTAAATCTACAGATGGGACAAGTCGTTCAAAAACAACTAAAGAAGGATTTATTTATCAAATTTTAAGTTTCTTAGAGTCTCAGAATTTAATTATCTATATTGAGGCTGATGATATGATTAAAACAACTAAGAAGTTAGATCATTTTATGGATTGGAATATCTTAAATAAAAATAATCTGGATAGAGTGAAGTATGTTCTAGAGGAGGTGGGTAAGAATGAGTAAAATGAATGCAGTACGTATTATTAATTTAAATTATAATAATAATAGTATGAAAATAGATGATGAAACCTTTTATTTACAAGGGAAAAGCACGTTGTTATCCCTGCGTAATGGTGGAGGAAAATCGGTTTTAGTCCAAATGCTTATGGCACCATTTATGAGTAAAGGGAAAAGAAATTTAAAGGACCGTCTGTTTGAAAGTTATTTTACGACCAATAGACCTACCTTTATTTTAGTGGAATGGTTAAAAGATCATGATGCGGGATATGTTCTAACAGGAATGATGGTGAGAAAGCGACAAGAAAATTTAGAGGAAATGGAACGTGAACCGCTGGAAATTTTACAATTTATTCATGAGTATAATAAACCCAATGCCTATGATATTCATCATTTCCCAGCAGTGGAATGTTATGAAAAAGGTAAGAAGCTTAAAAGCTTTGGCAGTATGCGTCAACTTTTTGAAGAAATTAAAAAGCAAAATCAGTATCAATTTAGTTATTATGACATGAGTCAGTCTCATCAAGCACGAAGATATTTTAATCATTTAAAAGAAAATCAAATTCATCAAAAAGAATGGGAAAGTATTATTAAGCCTATTAATCTTAAGGAATCTGGTCTGTCAGAATTATTTAATGATGCTAAAAATGTTCAAGGACTTGTGGAGAAATGGTTTTTACATGCAGTAAATGACAAGCTTAATAAAGAAGATGATAAAATTAAGCGTTTTAGAGAAAATTTAATGAAGTATATTCAGCAATATAAAAATAATAGTTCTAAAATTATACGTAAAGCATTAATTGAAGCTTTCAAAGAGGAGGCACAAAACTTATTTGAAGCAGCTTATGGGTTTCAAGCAGCAAAGGAAGAAAAGGAAAGTTTAGAAATGCGTATTAGTAGCCTTATACAGCTTCTCACTATGCGTATTGAGACATTAGAAGAACGTATTATAGAGGAAGCCAAAAGGGAAGAAACGCTTAAAAATGATATAGGCACATTACAATATGAAGCATTATGTGTAGAGATTTATCAAGAATTAGAACGTCAGCAGCAGTTAAATGTACAACTTACCATCAATGAGGAAAATGTAAGACAAAAGGAAAGTGAAAAAGAGAGGATGCAGTATCTTATTCATTGTGGGGAATGTGCTAAATTGTATGGGGCTTATCAAAATGCCTCTAGGGAAGTGCAAAAATATGAAAATGATTTAGAACACCTTAGTAAAAAGTCTGAAGACCTTGCACCACGTCGCCAAAATTTAGGTTATACGTTGAGACAGCATTATGAAGGGGAGAAATGCCTTTGGGAAAATAAAGTGAATGATTTAGAACAAAAAATAATTGAAAATGATAAGGCTAAAGCCCAATTAATAGAAATGGCAAAAAGTAATCGTGAGAAGAGTAATGTATTGCAGCAAAAACAGGGCGGTTGTGAGGCAAACATTAAAAACTATGATGCAAAAGAAAGACAGTACAATCAAAAATATCAAACTAATTTATGTCGTAATATACTAGGTTATTATGAGGAAAAGCTTTTTGAAGATCAGAAAAATGAACTTACTGAAGTAAAAGAAAACTTACAAAGGGAAGGACTTCATATAAAAAATCAAATTCAAACACATACGGAAGAGATTAAGTCACAAGGTGCTAAAGAAAGAGAAATCCATGAACTTATTATTGAAAAGACTCAAGTCTTAAAACAGGAAGAAAAAGTGTTAGAGGAGCTAGAAAGAGAGATAGTTGTTCGTAAGGAAATTATTAAATATGTAGGATTAGAAGAAGTTGATTTGTTTGATGAGGGTAAGATTATAGAAACTTTCAATAAACATATTAATGAATTGACACAAAAAAAATTAGAAATGCAATTTTTATGTGAGAAAGAAAAAGAGCTTTTTGAAACATTAAAATCTGGAAAAGTACTTAAATTACCAAAGGCTTTGGAGGAAGCTATCGAAGCATTAGGAATTAATTTGATGTATGGGATGGAGTGGCTTAAGAAGAATAGCTATTCAGAGGAAAGAAATAAACAGCTTGTACATGCAAACCCTTTTATTCCTTATGCCCTTATTATGACGCACAAAGAAATAATATGCCTTAAACAAAGTAAAATAGGCCTTTATACACAAACACCTATTCCAATTATTAAAAGAGAAGACTTAGAAGCTATAGCGACCTCATCGGAAATCAAACAGCTCTATGAGTTTGATAAGGTAAGTTTCTTAGTAGCTTTTAATGAAGGTTTATTAAATGAGGAAACACTAGCTCAAATGCTTGCGAGACAAAAAGAAAAGATAATGTCTATAGAAGAACAGCTTGAAAGAAGACAAGAAGAAATTACGTTATATGAAGCTAAAAAGAACAAAGTGATGTATAGCCAGTTGACTAAAGTAGGTTATGAGGAAGTTATAAAAGATGTAGAAGAAATAAAGCACATTATAACTAAGGCACAGATAGAATATGATCAGTGCAAAGAGAGACTTAATCAGTTAAGAGAGTTACTTGGTAATTTACAAAAGCAGCTAACAGTTACAGAAAATAAGTTGCATCAAATAAATAGTCAATTAGAAGCTATAGAGATTTTAGCTAAGGAGTACGTAGTATATACGGAAAATAAGGAAGCACTAAAT
Organism: uncultured Eubacteriales bacterium; assembly: GCA_900556665.1. The sequence goes on along the minus strand of USPX01000278.1, from coordinate 317 downwards.
CATATCAAAAAGTCCCTAGAAGTATTAGAGACAATGATTAAGGAAGAAGATAACAAGCGTAATGCCCTTTATAAAGAAGGAGAAGATTTAAATAAAGAAAAGATAAGTAGTTATGCCATAGTAGAAAGATTAAAGCAAGCATTATTACACTATGATAGGTATGAGCAAGGGGTACTTATAGAAAAAGATATAGAAGATATTGAAGCTGAATATAAAAGTATTACAGAAAAAATTTCTTTAGATCAGAAAAATTTAGAAGAACTTCTTGAAAAGGCGAAAATGGACTTCAAGGAAAAAGAAGAAGAGCTTCTTTACAA
>USPX01000277.1 GCA_900556665.1 uncultured Eubacteriales bacterium | reverse complement strand
ACAGTATGAAAATAGTTTGAGAGGTATGTGGATGGAATATATTTATGGCACGCGTGATGTAAGTCAAAATGAAAATAGTGTAGTGGTTTTAGGAAATTTTGATGGTGTACATAGAGGGCATCAAAGGCTATTACAAGTAGCAATGCAACAAGGAAAGATGAAGCAACTTAAGATGATTGTTTTTTCTTTTTATCCTCACCCAAGTTGGGTTATTGGAAATCAGCCAAAGCCACTGATCATGTCACGCAGGGATAAAAAACAAATTGTAAAAAGTTTAGGGATGGATACGCTCATTGAATATCCATTTACAAAGGCTTTTGCAAGTATTTCACCAGAAACGTTTTTTGAAGAGATTTTAATAGGACAATTAAAGGCCAAAGTATTAGTAGTAGGTGAAAATTATTACTTTGGTAAAAATAAGGCAGGTAATCCGGAATACTTAAAAGAATTAGGTACAAAGCATGGCGTAGAAGTATGTGTTGTACCAGCTGTAAAGTATGAAGAACAAATGATATCAAGCACAACAATTAGAAATTTAATTATTGAAGGAAATATAGAGCTTGCTAATGAGATGTTAGGACATCCTTACATGATAGTTGGGAATGTTATGGCAGGTAAACGGCTAGGACGTACGATTGGATTTCCAACGATTAATTTAATCGCAGATCCAGATCGTATTTATCCACCTAATGGTGTATATGCAACAAAAGTAACTGTATATAATAAAGAATATTTGGGAATGACTAATATAGGATATAATCCTACAGTAAATGGCACTAAAAAAATGATTGAAACACATATATTTGATTTTGATGAAGAGATTTATGGTGAGACTGTAGAAATAAGGTTTTATCATGCAATTAGAAAAGAGCAAAAATTCCAAAATATAGAAGCTTTACAACAGCAAATTGAAAAAGATTCCCAGACTGTAAAAAGAATGTTTAATTCATAATAAAGGTGTTTGCAAAATAAGAGGAGTTATGTTATACTAATCTACGTTGACGACCATTACTCAGATATTGGACGCTCCGACCGTATCTTAGTAAATGGCATATATATTTAAATTTTAGGAGGTCATGACAATGACAAAAGAACGTAAACAAGAACTTATTGCTCAATACGGTAGAAAAGCACAAGATACTGGTTCTCCAGAAGTTCAAATCGCTTTATTAACAGAAAGAATTAACCACTTAACAGATCACTTAAGAACACATAAAAAAGATCACCACTCACGTCGTGGTTTATTAATGATGGTTGGTAAAAGAAGAGGTCTTCTTGACTACTTAATCAAAACAGATATCGAAAGATACCGTGCAATCATCGCTCAACTTGGAATCAGAAAATAATTTTAAAAAGGGTGGAGTATTCCGCCCTTTTTTGTAAAGTTTCTAAAGAATTTGATATATTAAAGTCTTGAAAATACTTTACATATAGTTAACAACGATGTGAAAAAGAACTTGTAAGAAGATGAGGAATGATGTTTTGTGTGCAATGTTATAATTTGCTTAAAGATAATGAGAGTATAAAAGGCAATTTAAGCGAACTATAAGATTGCGCAACAAAAGTTTCTCTTCTTACTTCTTACAATGATTACTTGAAAGGAGAAATGTATATGGTAAAAAATTATTCAACCATGTTAGCTGGAAGAAAGCTTTCAGTAGAAATTGGAAAAGTAGCAGAACTTGCTAATGCATCAGCTATGGTAAGTTATGGTGATACAGTTATTCTTGCAACAGTAGTAGCAAGTGAAGAACCTAAGGAAGGGGTAGATTTCTTCCCACTTAGCGTAAATTATGAAGAAAAGTTCTATGCAGTAGGACGTCTTCCAGGTGGTTTCATCAAACGTGAATCAAGACCATCTGAAAAAGCGATTTTAACTTCAAGGGTAATTGACCGTCCAATGCGTCCATTATTCCCTAAAGATTATAGAAATGATGTTGTTATTACAACAACTGTACTTTCAGTAGATCAAGATTGTAGCCCAGAAGTGACAGCTATGATTGCAGCTTCACTTGTTGTGGATATTTCAGATATTCCATTTGCAGGTCCAGTAGGTTCTGTACAAGTTGGTTTAGTAGATGGAGAGCTTGTATTCAATCCAAATCAAGCTGAACGTCAAAAATCAGATTTAGCATTAACAGTATCTTCTACAAAAGATAAAGTTATGATGATTGAAGCTGGTGCAAATGAAGTTGCAGATGACCTTATGTACGAAGCAATTATGAAAGCACACGAATTCAATCAACAAGTTGTAACTTTCCTTCAATCTATCAAAGATGATTGTGGTAAAGAAAAAGATGCAGACTATGTAAAATTTGCTGTACCAGATGAAATTTATGCAGAAATCACTTCATACATTGGTAGTGAAGAGATGGAAAATGCAGTATTTACTGATGATAAACAAACAAGAGAAAAGCAACTTAAAATACTTAAAGATATGGTAATTGAAAAATTAACAGAAGCTGGTAAAGAAGATTACCTTGAGTATTTAGAAGATGCTTTCTATCAATTTGAAAAGAAAACTGTACGTAAAATGATCTTAAAAGATCACAAACGTCCAGATGGTCGTAAACTTAATGAAATTAGACACCTTGCAGCAGAAGTAGATTTACTTCCTAGAGCACATGGTACAGGTCTTTTCACAAGAGGACAAACACAAGTACTTACAGTAGCAACACTTGCTGCATTATCAGAAATGCAAGTACTTGATGGATTAGATGAATTAGAAGTATCTAAACGTTACATGCACCACTACAACTTCCCACCATATTCAGTAGGTGAAGCGCGTGCACCACGTGCTCCAGGTCGTCGTGAAATTGGTCATGGTGCTTTAGCAGAACGTGCACTTGTACCAGTACTTCCATCAGAATCAGAATTCCCATATGCAATTCGTACAGTATCAGAAGTACTTAGTTCAAATGGTTCTACATCACAAGCTAGTATTTGTGGTTCTACACTTGCACTTATGGCTGCTGGTGTACCTATTACAGCTCCAGTTGCTGGTATTTCAGTAGGTCTTGTAACAGGTGAAACTGATGATGACTTCGTACTTCTTACAGATATCCAAGGTCTTGAAGACTTCTTCGGAGATATGGACTTTAAAGTAGGTGGTACACATAAAGGGATTACAGCTATCCAAATGGATATGAAAATCCAAGGTTTAACACCAGAAATTATTAAAGGTGCATTAGAAAATACAAGAAAAGCACGTTACTATATCATTGATGAAATTATGCTAAAAGCTATTCCAACTGTACGTGATCACTTATCACCATATGCACCAGTTATTACTCAAATTACTATTGACCCAGAAAAAATTAGTGAGGTAATTGGACCAAAAGGTAAAATGATTAACCGCATTATTGAAGAAACTGGTGTTAAAATTGATATCGAAGA
>USPX01000276.1 GCA_900556665.1 uncultured Eubacteriales bacterium | reverse complement strand
AAATTTTTTATTACATAGATTTGAAAATAAAATAGTAATAGAAGGTACATTGAAATCTTTAACAGCCCTTCATATTGGAAGTGGAAAACATACTTATTCATTACAAGATGCAGACAATACAGTTATAAGAAGTGGACGTGATCATACGCCATTTATTCCAGGGAGTTCAATAAAAGGTGTATTAAGATCATATTTAGAAATGCTTTTAGCAAGTACAGATATATATGGCAAGTGTTGCATTGTTACAGAAAATGCTTGTTTAGAACCTAAAGCTCATAAAACTTATCTTAGAGAAGTTAAAGCAAAGTATAAGAACAATCCAGAAAAATTAGCGGAAGAATTGTATAATAAGTTATGTCCTATTTGTCGTTTGTTTGGCTCACAAGTAGTATCATCTAAAATTCAAATTAAAGATGCTATGCTAACTAATAAAGTACCAGTTGAAACACGTGACGGCATTGCTATGGATAGGGATACAGGAACTGCTGCACATGGGAAAAAATATAATTTTGAATGTGTAAGTGCAGGTGCAGAATTTAGTTTTTTAATGACTATAGATAATGTAGAGCCAGAATATGAGAAACTTGTAAAAATGTTAATTCATGCTTTAGAAGATGGTGAATTAACATTAGGTGGAAGAAAGTCTATTGGTTTAGGTGAAGTACAACTTATTAATACCAAGGTTTATAAAGTAGAAAAAGAACAATTAATGGACTATGCCTTAGAGGGATTAACAGAAGAAATGAGGTGGGAAAATGTTTAAGAAATTAATGAATCAGGCTATATTTTATTATGAACTTGAAACCTATTCACCACTTTTAATTCAAGGAAAAGGTAATGGGAGTTTATCACCTACCGATGTAGATATAACTTACATTAAAACCTATAAAGATGGCAAGCAAATTCCATATATACCAGGCAGTTCTTTAAAAGGTGTATTTAGAAGTTATTCAGAAGGAATCTTAAAACCGGCTTCTTGTGATATTGTAGGTAAAAAGAGAAAATATACTGAAGCTGGAGAAGAAAAAGAGTGCTTAAGTCAAGCGAATAAACAATATAAGTATATGGACGGTACAGAGCGCTATAAAAAGAGTTGTTTAGTTTGTAAGCTATTTGGTTCAGATACGCTTAAAAGTCGTGTAGCTTTTTCAAATGCTTATCCAATAGAAGATTGTAAAATTGAGACAGCTGGATTAACAGCAATTGACCGTGTAAAAGGTGGGGCAAAACAAGGTGCTTTAAGAGATATTGAATATGTAGGTTATGGCATATTTGCAGGTAAAGCAAGCCTTACTAATTTTGCACCATATCAAATTAAGTTAATTTTAAATAACTTACAAGCTTTAGAAAGGGGTGAGATTAGACTTGGCTCATATACTTCTAAAGGCTTTGGTGAAATGGGAGTAAGAAAGTTAAAACTTGTTTTAAGATACTACAATAAAGAGCTTGCAGGCTATGAGAATAAGGATTTTTATGTAGAAAAAGAAATAGAAGGCATTGAAGAAATTATGGCACTTGTTGCAAATGTTACATATAAGGATGTGGATATTGATGGGAAAACCTTATAGCATCGTAAGATTTATGAAATATGCACCTTATAAAATTAAAGAAGATGAAGCTTTACAAAGTGGCGTTATTAAATTCACATTAGAAGTTATAACACCGCTTCATGTAGGGTCAGGTATGCAATTTATAGATGAAAGAAATAGTATATATAAAGCATTTTATAAGTGGAATGGTAGGTATGCTATACCTGGTGCAACTTTAAAAGGATGCATTCGAGGCGTGGCAGAAAGTATTTCGCATTCTTGCTTAAGTGGTAAATTTATAGAAATAAAAAAGGAAGGGGAAAAGAAAAAGAAAGTTGAATATTTTCCTAGTGTAAATAAGCGGGAGAATAATGGTAGGTGCATTATTTGTGATATGTTTGGTAGTATGGGGATAAAAAGCAAAATAAATGTAAGCCAATTATTATTTGAAAAAGGAGAGGCTTATACAGAACTTCTCCCAAGCTTTAAAAATCCTCATATTACAGAAAGTATGTTAGAAGACGGAAAATTAATAGGTTATAGATTTTATCATCATGGCAAAATAAATATTTTACAAAAAGGTGATGTGCCTTTTGAAGTGATTAAACAAGGAAGTACTTTTAGTGGAAAATTACATTATAAAGATTTATCTCAAGAGGAATTACAGCTTTTATGCTTTTCATTAGGATTTTCGGGAGATATTTCTTTGAAGTTAGGATATGGGAAACCAGCTTATTTTGGTAGTGTAAGACTAAAACCAGATGATGAGAAATATGTAGAAATAGCAAAAGCATATAAGAATACAAGTGACCCAGAAATTAAGCAAGCCATTACACAACTTTGCGAAATACTAGATTATAAAAATGCCAAGCTCAAAAGTGAGTGGAATGAGGACGGCACTTATTAGGAGGCAGTATGGAAAAGCAAAGAAAGGAAGAATTATTAAAGATAGTTGCTAAATTTGAGAAAAAGTTAGAAGAGTATGCTTCAACAAGTTTTATAGGTTTTTTAGCAACTAGCTCTAAGACCTATTATTTAGAAAAAAGACCTGTAGAAGAATATTTTAGATTTATGTTTTACTCAGGTATTCAGGCAAAGCAGTATTTAGGGGCGGGAAATGCAGGTACTGAGAGTTATAAAAAATTCTTAAAGGAAGAATTAAAACTAACAAAGAGAAATGAAACAATCATTGTAAATAGTACACAATTTGCTTCAATGAATATGGAAGAAATAGCTTATGTTTTTGGATGGTTAAGACGAGTTGTTGTAGATCAAGATAAGAAAAGTAATCCAAACAAGAATAAAGGTACTTCATGGAATAATACAAGAAGTAGAAATGAAAATTATAGCAATAGTAACAAGTTAAAAGATAAGAGGAATAGGCAAAATCAAAATACAAGAAGCATTGTATATGAATCAAAAGAAGAAGTACATGGAAATGATATTTTTGATCTTAGTAAATTAATAAAGAAATAAATTAAAACACCTTATATGAAAGCTAGATTTAAATGCTGAAACATATGAGGTGTTTTAATAGTAAGTTATTGATTAATTAGGTAGCTATAAAAAGGGGGACTAGCATGGGCAAAAAAAATATAATGATTCTATTTTTAAGTACATTAAAATCAGATAGCCCTGAGTTAGAATATAGAGGATATAGTAATGGCAGAGAAATAAAAGTAAAAGGTAAACAAACTAATGAAGCCCCTACTAGGTTTATTTTAGATTGTTTAGGTAAAGAGCAAATACTTGAGAAAATATATGTATTAAAAACAGAAAAAGCTGAAAAGGAAATTGTTCAGAGTGAGAGAATGAGCACATATGATTTTTTTGAGCAACAACTAAACACATATTGTGAAGTACAAGAATATAAAAAG
>USPX01000275.1 GCA_900556665.1 uncultured Eubacteriales bacterium | reverse complement strand
ATTCGTTTTTAGCGATTTTCTTGTGAAGTTTTTTCGCTTCCTCTTCATCAAACTGTTCCTGAGCTCTTTCTACCAAGGAAACAACGTCTCCCATTCCTAAGATACGAGAAGCAATACGTTCTGGATGGAATGGCTGTAAGTCTGCCATTTTTTCACCCATACCAACATATTTGATAGGCTTATTTGTTACAGCTTTTACAGATAAGGCTGCCCCACCTCTACTGTCACCATCTAACTTAGTCATGACAACACCGTCAAGTCCTAAAGTATTATCGAAGGATTCAGCTACGTTTACGGCATCTTGTCCTGTCATTGCATCTACTACAAGTAAGATTTCTTGTGGTTTAAGAGCTGCCTTGATGTTTTTAAGCTCATCCATAAGCACTTCGTCAATATGTAAACGACCCGCTGTATCTATGATAACAACATCATTATTATTTTCTTTGGCATGTTCAAGCCCTGCTTTTGCAATGTCTACTGGATTTACCTGATTTCCCATAGAGAATACAGGCACATTAACTTGCTTTCCTACTTTTATTAATTGATCAATCGCTGCTGGTCTGTAAACATCACAGGCTACAAGTAGAGGTCTTTTCCCTTGAGATTTTATAAGACTACTAAGTTTAGCACTTGTTGTTGTTTTACCAGCCCCTTGAAGACCTACCATCATAATGACTGTAATTCCTCTTGGTGCGAATGTGATTTTGCTTTGTGTAGAACCCATTAAATTAACAAGTTCTTCATTTACTATTTTTATAACATGTTGTCCTGGTGTTAAACTCTCCATGACTTCTTGTCCAACTGCACGTTCTTCAATAGTCTTGATAAAGTTTTTAACAACTTTAAAGTTAACATCAGCTTCTAAAAGCGCAAGCTTAACTTCACGAAGTGCTACTTTAACATCTTTGTCTGTTAACTTACCTTTGCCTTTAAGCTGTTTGAAAACATCTTGTAATTTGGTTGATAATTGATCAAAAGGCATACATGAGTCCTCCTATATTTTATTTATTAATTCATCTACTAGAGCAATGACCTCTTGTATGCGATTTGCCTGTTCACCCTCTAGACTTTTACTCACGTCATTACAATGACTTTTTATTTTGATGAGTACTTGTTGCTGCTTTTGGAATTTAGCAAAGAGCTGCAACTTATTTTCGTAATCTAGGAGTTTACCTTCAGCTTTTTTAATCGTGTCAAAGACACTTTGTCTACTAATTTGATGTTGTTCAGAAAGCTCTCCTAGAGATAAATCTTCAAAATAATATTCTCGTAATAAATCTCGTTGTTTATCAGTGAGCAATTCCTGATAAAAGTCAAATAAATAGGTTATCACAACAAACTTTTCCATGTTACACCCCGACTTACTGTCAGTCCTTTTTGCTTTACACTAGATGATTATAATGAAAACCTTGTTATTTGTCAACCGTAAATTTAAAACTTATTATTCCGTCTGGAAAAGTGCTGTGGCAAACGCTTGAGCATCAAAAGGTTGAAGATCATCGATTTTTTCACCAACTCCAATAAATTTAACTGGCACTTGGAAGTTTTCATAAATTCCTACAATAGCTCCACCCTTAGCTGTACCATCTAACTTCGTTAAAATAATTCCACTAATCTCGGCTACTTCTTTAAAGAGTTTAACTTGTTGGATTGCATTTTGCCCTGTTGTAGCATCTAATGCAATTAGAATTTCCTTTTTAGCTTCTGGATATTCTCTTGCAATAATACGTGAGATTTTTTCTAATTCCTTCATAAGGTTTGTTTTGTTTTGAAGACGCCCTGCTGTATCACAAATAAGCACATCGCTTTTACGTGCTTTAGCTGCTGCAATAGCATCAAATACAACTGCGGCTGCATCTGTGCCTTCATCATGTTTAATGATTTCTACGCCTGCACGTTCACACCATACTTGAAGTTGTTCAATAGCCGCTGCTCTAAATGTATCGGCTGCTGCCACAAGTACTTTCTTACCTTCTGATTTATAAAGATGTGACATTTTACCAATAGATGTTGTTTTACCTACACCATTTACTCCAATAACTAAAACAACAGTTGGACCATCTGGATTTAAGATACTTTCTGTTGGTGTTTTTGTTAAAATAGCTGTAATAATCTCTTGAAGTGCTATTTTTAAGCCTTGTGGATCTGTAATCTTATCTGTTTTTACTTTTTGACGTAGCTCATCCATAATTTTAAGTGTAGTATCTACACCGAAGTCTGCCATAATCAGTGCTTCTTCTAACTCTTCATATAAGTCTTCATCAATGTGTTTAAAGTTACTTAAAACATCTTCTACACCTTTTAAGAAGTTATCTCTTGTTTTAGTAAGTCCACTAAATAAGCGTTTCATGAAACCTTTTTTCTTTTCTACTGGTGCAGCAACTTCTTCAGTTTGAGCTTCTTCTACTTCTTCTACTTCTTCTGCGTGTGGTGCTTCTTCTGTAGTTTCTTCTTGTACAATTTCTTCTACAGTTTCTTCAGCTACTTTTACTGCTTCAACTGTTTCTTGAATTTCTTCTTGTTTTTCCTCTTGTACTACTTCTTCAGCTTTTGGTGCCTGCAAGGTCACTGCTTCAGTTTCTGCCCCTTCATCTGGCACCGCTTCTTGCTCATTTGATAAACTTTCCTCTTCTACAACTGGTTCTTCTTGCTCATTTGAATCTGCAGCTTCTTCTATAGTTTCACTAGAAACCTCTTCATTTGTAGTATCTACTGTTTCTTCTTGAAGCATACTTTCTTGTTTAACTTCTTCTACAACCTGTGCTTCTTTTTTACCAAATAATCTTTTAAAAAATCCCATTCTCTAGCCTCCTAATGACTTTTTTTCTGATCCATATAATTACTTGCATCTTCGAGTTCAATTGAAAGAATTGTTGAAACACCACGTTCTTGCATTGTTACACCATATAATGTATGGGCGCGTTCCATTGTCCCTTTTCTATGAGTAATTACAATAAACTGTGTTTCCTTAGATAACTTTTCAAGATAATCTGCAAACCTTAATACATTGGCATCATCTAAAGCAGCCTCAATCTCATCCAGTACACAGAATGGAGATGGTTTAAGCTTTAAAATACCAAAGATCAGCGAAATAGCTGTAAGTGTTCGCTCGCCCCCTGAAAGGAGGGTCATATTTTGAAGTTTCTTACCCGGTGGTTTAGCAATAATTTCAATACCTGATTCTAAGATATTTTCTTCATCGAGAAGCTGTAAGTACGCCTCTCCACCACCAAATAATTCTTTAAATACTTCTGTAAAGTTTTCTGCAATAATCGCAAACTGCGCTCTAAAGATTTCTTTCATCTGGCTCATAAGTTCATCAATCATTTCAATTAATGCAGCTTCGGCTTTTTCCATATCTTCTTTTTGACCTGTTAAAAATTCATAACGGGTTTTAGTTTCTTTATACTCTTCTACAGCATTTA
>USPX01000274.1 GCA_900556665.1 uncultured Eubacteriales bacterium | reverse complement strand
GGCGGTAATTTTAACACTGTACAAGCTGCTATTAATAGTGTGCCAAACTACAGTAGTACGCCAATTACAATTTACATTAAAGCTGGTAAATACAAAGAAGTTGTAACTATTCCTAGTAGTAAACATAATTTAAACATCATTGGTGAGAATCGCGATACAACTATTATCACCTATGACAACTATAACGCTAAACCAAATGGCAATGGTGGTACTTATGGTACAGGTGGAAGTGCCAGTGTATTTATTCAAGGTAGTGATATCACTGTGCAAAATCTCACCATTGAAAATTCATTTATAGAAAAAGGCAATAACGGCGAACAAGCTGTAGCTTTAAACGTAACAGGACCAAGAGTCTCTTTTAACAACTGTAATTTCCTTGGTAATCAAGATACACTTCTAGCAGATGGCAATACACAGTATTTCTACAACTGCTTCATTCAAGGGGATGTAGACTTTATCTTCGGTAGAAGCCAAGCTGTATTTGAAAGATGTAATATTTATTCGCTTAATAGAGGGTCTGCCTATAACAACGGTTATATTACAGCAGCACGTACCGAAGCTTCTAAACCTTATGGTTTCTTATTCTTAAACTGTAATTTATTAGCCCAAAGTGGCACAGCCAATAACTCTGTTTATCTTGGTCGCCCATGGTGTCCAAGTGGTACTTCTGTAGATAAACCATCTGTTGTCTTTAAACAATGTTCACTTGGTGGACATATTAAATCAGAAGGCTGGACTTCTATGTCAGGTGTTCCTGCTTCTCATGGCCGCTTCTATGAATACAAAAACACAGGGGCTGGCGCAAATACTGCTCGTCCACAACTAGCTGACTGGCAAGCAAACAACTGGACAAAAACTAATGTTCTTGGAGGATGGAATCCATCTTTCCGTTAGAGAAGAAGTAAAAGCTAAAGTCAGAACTACACTAGAAGGTAAAAAAAGAAGATATCGCGTAATTGCGATATCTTCTTTTTTTCAAAGTCAAAATATTAACTTCTCTTTTTTTTTCCGTCTAGAGACTCCAAAAGCTAGCTTGTGCACTATCACACTACTAAGCTATCTTTCGAAGTAATCTGATGATAGTCTTAACGAAGCTCATCAAAGAGATTTTAATCTCTTAATTTAGCACCGCAGTTCATTTCGAGGCCGTTAAGGATTTTTTTCATTACTTTTTGGATTTCTTCATCTGTAAGTGTACGGTCTTCTGCTCTGAAGATGAGTTTGAATGCTACTGATTTGTAACCTTCTTCAATTTGAGCACCTTCGTATACGTCGAAGAGTTCTACTTTTTCAAGTAATTTACCACCACGTTGGATGATTACTTTTTCAAGTTCACCAACAAGTGTTTCTTTTGCTACAAGCATTGCAATATCTCTTGTTGTTGCTGGATATTTAGGTAATGCTTTGAACTGAAGTTCTTTGTTAATTGCACCAATCATAGTAGCTAAATCAAATTCAGCCATATAAACTCTTGTATCTAAGCTGTAGTTTTTAGCAACTTGTGGATGAATTTCACCGAAGAACCCTGCTTCTTTACCATTGATAAGAAGTGTTGCAGTACGTCCTGGGTGCATGAATTCAAGTTCTGTATTTCTCACAAATTCAATTTTGTTAATGTGAAGTGCACTCATAAGTGTTTCAATCATACCTTTGAATGAGAAGAAGTCTACATTTTTGCCATATTGACCAATTGTAAGTTTTTTGATTTCTTGTGGTAATTCATGTTCATAAGCATGTTTACCTTCTAAGATAGGTTCTACATCTTCACTTGGTTTGATGTATACTTTACCAATTTCATATAAAGCTGCATCTTCTACACGTCTATTATAGTTTGTTGATAAAGAAGTTAAGATACCATTAAGTGTTGTTGTACGCATGATACTGAAGTCTTCCCCAAGTGGGTTAGTGATTTTCATAACGTTTCTTAATGGGCTATCTTCTTTGATGCAAAGTTTATCAAATACTTTTGGACTTTCGAATGAGTATGTTAATGCGCCGTATACACCGTGCATGCTCATGATTTGTCTAATTTCATCGATTGTTTTTTGTTCGAATGTTTTAGCCCCACGAGTAGGCTCTGCTCTTTCAAGAGTTGGTGTGATGCGGTCATAGCCATAAAGTCTAGCTACTTCTTCTGCAAGGTCAGCCATCATTGTTACATCAGTTCTGAATGTAGGAATTGTAACTGTTTTTGCAGCTTGATCTGGAACGAATTCAATAGAAATGAAGTAGTTGATCATTTCTTCTTCTGTAAGGTTTGTACCTAAGAAGTTGTTAATCCATTCTACATCATATGGAATTGTAATGCTTTCACGTTTACGTGGGTAAACATCAATTTTACCACTTACAACTTCACCCGCACCTGTCATATTAATAAGTTGTGCTGCTCGCTCAAGGGCAAGTGTAATATTGTTTGGATCAAGTCCTTTTGTATATTTCACTGAAGAATCACTTCTAAGGTTTAATTTTTTAGATGTTTGACGTACATTGTAACCATTGAAGTTCGCACATTCAAAGAGAATTGTTGTTGTTTCTTCTGTTACTTTTGAGTTTTCGCCACCCATTACACCAGCAAGTGCTACAGCTTTTTCATCATCAGCGATTACAAGCATAGATGGATCAAGTTCTACTTCATCTTCAAATAAAGTAACGAATTTTTCACCTTCTTTAGCATTTCTTACGTGAATGTTGTGACCTGCAAGTTTGTCATAGTCAAATGCATGCATTGGTTGACCAAATTCAAGTAACATATAGTTTGTGATATCTACGATGTTATTGATTGGGCGAAGACCAGCTGATAATAAACGGTCTTTAAGCCATTTTGGTGATGGACCAACTTTTACATTTTTGATAATTCTAGCTGCATAACGTGGGCAAAGTTCTTCATTGTGAATTGTAACTGTTGCCATTTCATTAGCATTGCCTTCTACTTCTTCTACTGTGATTTCAGGGAATTTAAACTCTTTACCAAAAGTAGCTGCTGCTTCTCTTGCAATCCCTAAAATACTAAAGCAATCTGCACGGTTAGATGTGATTTCATATTCTACTACTTGTTCACCAAGTCCGAAGTATGGTTTAACATCTACGCCAAGTGGCATATCTTTAGGGAAGATGTATACACCATCATGTGGTGCATCTTCGATATCTTCTTCTGAGAATCCAAGTTCTTCTACAGAACAGAACATCCCTTCAGAAAGTTCTCCTCTAAGTTTACCTGCTTTGATTTTAAGTCCTCCAGCAAGTGTTGCACCATCTAAAGATACTGGTACGATATCGCCTTCATTAACATTTTTAGCAGCTGTTACGATTTGAATTTCTCTCTCTCCTGCAATATCAACTTGCATAATGCGAAGTTTATCTGCATTTGGGTGCTGAGCCACGCTCATGATTTTACCAGATACTACTTTTGTAATTTCTTTTCCGCTCTCTTCTACTGCTT
>USPX01000273.1 GCA_900556665.1 uncultured Eubacteriales bacterium | reverse complement strand
AATTAAACGAATTAGTAACAGCTTGTGAAGAAGAATTCGGTGTATCAGCAGCAGCTGGCGTTATGGTAGCAGCAGCAGGTGCAGGTGCAGCAGCTGAAGAAAAAACAGAATTCGACGTTGAATTAACAGACGCTGGTTCAGAAAAAATCAAAGTAATCAAAGTTGTTCGTGAAATCACAGGACTTGGATTAAAAGAAGCTAAAGAAGCTGTAGACGGATGTCCAAAAGTTCTTAAAGAAGGTGCTTCTAAAGAAGATGCAGAAGCAATCAAAGCTAAACTTGAAGAAGTTGGCGCTAAAGTAACATTAAAATAATTTCAAGTTATTAAAATAATAAGTGCTTAGATAAAAGAAAGTGTTATGAAACTATTTAATTAGTTTTGTAACACTTTTTTATTGTTAAGATATGTTAAAATATGTAATATAGTATAAATTTTAACAAAGAAATGTTGATATAAAAGAGTATTTAATTAGATAGATGATATAGGAGGAGAAAATGGAACATAGTTATACAAAAGAGGTAAATGGACTTATTATCTTGATTTCAATCATTATGGATATGATATATATTGGATCAAGTGTAATGGCCGGTATTATGAGTGGAGAGTATAGTTTGATTGTGGCAACCGTAGTATTAATCATTGTTGCACAATTAGTATTATTTATACCTTATTTTAAGGATAAGTCTAGTGAGAAAGTAAAGTATATAGCTTTAGCAAGACATGCAGTTATTATTATGACTACTATGATGACAGATGTAAGTACTTTAAGCTTTGCGTGTATTTTTAATGTGGCAGTTATGTTTGTATTATATTTTGATATGAAGCTTATTAAAATATTAGCTGGTACAATAATAGGAATGAATATAGTACATTTGGGGTATTTATTAGTAATTAAACAAGTACCTTTTCATTTAGATATGCCATCACAAATGATTATTAGTAGTAGTTTAGCAATTTCATTAATTCTTGTATCTAAAGTAAGTATTCTCTTTAATACAAGGCAAAAAGAGAGTCTTGTAGAACAAATAGATAAACAAAATATAATTACTCAAGAAATATTAAATATAAGAAATGAGTTAAATGATCATATTGTGGCAGTTAAAGATGATGTAACAGCCTTTATAGGCGCTACAACTCAAATTATTACAGCGACCAATGATATTGTAGGGGCGACAACTCATAATAATGATAAAATCATTGAACAATCTAATATGACAATGAATATACAACAAACTATTGAAGAAACATCAGAACTTGTAAAACAAATGAAGAGTTTAGCAGAAGAATCTCACTTAGAGGTTACAGCAGGTACAGATGAAGTGAAGAAACTTAATAGCAGTGTTGCTGAAGTAACTAACTGCAATAAGCAAATGGAAAGTTATTTAGAGGGGTTAGGGTCACAATCTCAAAGAATTGGTGATATTAATAATATTATTAAACAAATTGCGGCGCAAACAAATTTATTAGCCCTTAATGCATCTATTGAGGCAGCGAGAGCAGGAGAGGCAGGAAGAGGTTTTGCAGTAGTGGCAGAAGAAATTCGTAAGCTTTCTGATGAGATTAATAAATCTGTTGAAGAGAAGGTGATGGCATTATCGAGCAAATTACAGCAGATAATGCAGAAATTATTAAACAAGTTAATACACTTAGAGACCTTAATGAAACACAAGCACAAAGTATTGTTGAAACAACAAAGCATTTTAAACAAATTTATGATAAAAATAACGTATTAAATAATCATATTAATATTGTAAATACCCATACAGAAAAAATTGTAGATAATATGAAAAACATCGTTGAAAACATTGAAACATTAACAGATATTAGTGAAGAAACAATGCGTAGTACAAAAGAAACGAATACTATATGTGAAACAGTTATGGATATGACAAGTAAGACCCAAGATGCTATGGAAATGATGTTAGATACCTCAGAGCGTCTTAAAGAAATTTCATAATGTAAAAACAGATTGGGATGTTGAAGTAACATTAAAATAATTAATAAGAAGAAAAAAGGATTGTTGCATATGCAACAATCCTTTTTGTGTTTTTAGTGTAGTTTTGATTAATACTAAAGTGCATATGGTTTAACTATTAAAAGATAATTAGCATGAGCTAACATATATTTACCAATTTACATTAAGTCTGCTTTGTCTATTGCATTATTAATTACGCTATCTGTATTATAAGGAAAGAAGTACTTATATTAAGTATATAGTGCTTCCCCCTATGTTAATAGTTAAAAATCAAAATGACACTATTAGGTATTTGAATTGTAGAATTGGTTAGTGGATATTAGATTTTAAAATTATAATAACCTAGCGAACGAAGAGCGTTCATTTGAATTGAAGAAGCAATAAATTAAAAATTAATGTATAGTAAGTTTATATGTGGAGATAATCTATACATGTAATTAGTTTAGAAGTGCGCGCGTAATGAAGTTGCAGACATATAAATAGAAATGCTAAATCTTAATAAATAGGAAAAATTGTGGAAAACTACTTTATAACTATAGATAGCCTGTAGATAGATTATGAATTCCATAAAAAACCTGTGGAAAAAAGGTTGCTAAATATGTCATCTAATGGTATACTAATGCATGTTGATAAAAAAAATACTGTACCGCAGACAGTAGGTGCTCTTTGAGCATAACGTATACAACCTACCGAGGTCTCTAATATATAGACGGACGTATGATGTCACTTTGCCTGCGGATTTATGAAAGCAAAGTGCTTTTTTATTACAAAAAATAAGGAGGTGTAACAATGGCAAAAGTTGAACTTAAACAAGTTGTTGTTAATGAAATTAAAGAAAAACTTAATGGTGCTTCTTCAGTTTTATTAGTTGACTACCGTGGTCTTACAGTAGATCAAGATACACAACTTCGTAAAGAACTTCGTGAAGCTGGTGTTGAGTACAAAGTATACAAAAACACTATGGTAAACTTTGCTGTTGAAGGCACAGAGTTCGCTGAGATTTCTAAAGATCTTGAAGGACCAACAGCTATCGCTATTTCTTATGAAGATGCAACAGCTGGTCCAAGAATTCTTGCTAAAGTAGCTAAAGCTAACGAAAAATTAGAATTCAAATCAGGTGTAGTAGAAGGAACTTACTACGATGCTAAAGGTATGATGGCTATCGGTAATATCGCTCCTAGAGAAGAATTACTTGGTCGTTTACTTGGAAGCTTCAAATCACCTATTGCAAGCTTTGCACGCGTTATCAAACAAGTTGCAGAGAAAGACGCTTAATTTTATTAAGTGTTTAAGAGTTACGACTCAAATTAGATTTATATAAAATATACAAATAAACGGAGGATGCTTAAAATGGCAAAATTATCAATCCAAGAAATTATCGATGCAGTTAAAGAATTAACTATCTTAGAATTAAACGAATTAGTAACAGCTTGTGAAGAAGAATTCGGTGTATCAGCAGCAGC
>USPX01000272.1 GCA_900556665.1 uncultured Eubacteriales bacterium | reverse complement strand
TTAATTATCTTGTAGAAAGCCGTACAAAACGTAATCTTCAAATTCTTGATAAACTTGCCTCTCTTGGTATGCCACTTACCTTCGAAGATTTAGGTGAAGGCTACGGGCCAGATACAGTTTTAACCCGTGCCCACTTTGCTGCGGCACTTTTAAAGAAGGGATATATTAAAACAAGAGACCAAGCCTTTAATAAATATATTGGTGCGGGGAAACCAGCTTATGTTGCCCGTGAACGCTTTACAACAACGCAGTGTATAGATATGATCCATAATGCAGGTGGACTTGCTGTGCTAGCGCATCCTAAACTTTATGGCTTTAGTAATAGTGAAGTAACACAAGTTATTAAAGACTTAGCTTCAAAGGGATTAGATGGCGTAGAATGTATTTATGCAACTCATACGCAAAATGAACCCGCGCACCTTCTACAGGTTTGTAAAAATCTTAATTTATTACCTACTGGCGGTAGCGATTTTCATGGGGATAATAAACCAAACTTAGACTTAGGTTCAGGATATGGGCATATGCAAGTACCTTATGAATTACTTGAAGATATGAAAAATAAATTGAATCTTTAAAATTTAACTTATAAACACAAAAATAGAGGCACCTTTTATGAGGTTGCCTCTATTTTATTCTTGAATTAATGGCTTTAAGCCTTCTTGTCTTTTATATACTTTGCAAAGTGCATCAAATACGAGTGTTTTATATTTCCCATTATCATTAATCCACGCTCTTGCTTCATCTATTGCGCAAACTTCGTCATAAAGTTCTTTTGTATGTTTTTGCTTTACATCACTAGCAATTTGTTTTAAAGCACTATAATCACGGAAAATGTTGATCTTAGCTTCTTGTTTTAAGGAATGGATCATCTTATCTAAACAGTTATCTTCCATTTCATCTAGTAACTCTTGAAAAGTCTTTTGGTTTTGATATTTTTTAATAAACTCGTTGCGAAGTCCCTCTGCTAACTGCTTATCACGTTCTTTTCCTTGCATCGCTATTCTCTCTTTCTATCATTATTGTAACTTAGGTTATATCATTAGTGTACTCTATTTCATTAGATTTTTAAATACCTTATTTCTACTTTTTACTTTCTTAGTAATATTTTACTTTTTCTCCCAGCCCCGCTATACATTTTTGACAATCATAAACACTATACATTTTGGTCGTTTTCTATTATTATATTAAAGGTATTAGTTTAATGCCCAATTGATACTATTTAAGATAATATGACGCCTTATGACATATTATTTTAAATTTTGATTTTATTTTAAAGGAGATTAAAATGAGCATATTAAACGTAAAAAATGTGACACATGGCTTCGGTTCTCGTAGCATTTTAGAAGATGTATCATTTCGTTTATTAAAAGGTGAACACGTTGCCCTCGTTGGAGCGAATGGCGAAGGTAAATCAACTTTCTTAAATATTATTACTGGTAAACTTATGCCAGATGAAGGGACAGTTCAATGGTCAAACCGTGTAACAGTTGGTTATCTTGATCAGCACTCAGCCCTTACACCTGGTACAACAATTAGAGAAAACTTAAGACTTGCATTCAACCACCTCTTTGATCTTGAAAAAGAGATGATGGCAATTTATGAAAAAGTTGCTGAAGTGGATGAAGATGAGATGAATAAAATGATGGAAGACGCAGCTGAGATTCAAACAATCTTAGACCACAGCGGTTTCTATACATTAGATTCAAAAATTGAAGAAGTTGCTCAAGGGCTCGGTCTTGGGGATATCGGACTTGAAAGAAAAGTAGACGAGCTTAGTGGGGGACAAAGAACAAAAGTACTTCTTACAAAACTTTTACTTGAAAACCCAACAATCCTTATCCTCGATGAGCCGACTAACTACTTAGACGTTGAACATATTGAATGGCTGACACGTTACTTACAAAACTATGAAAATGCCTTCATTCTCGTATCTCACGATATTCCATTCCTTAATGCAGTATGTAACTTAATCTACCACGTAGAAAACTGTCAACTTACACGTTACGTAGGAAGCTATGATGAATTCCAACGCGTTTATGAACTCAAAAAACGTCAACAAGAACAAGCTTACGAACGTCAACAAAAAGAAATTGAAAAGCTTGAGGACTTCATTGCACGTAATAAAGCCCGCGTTGCTACAACAGGTATGGCACGTAGCCGTCAAAAACAACTTGATAAAATGGAAATCATTGAAAAAGTGCATGAAAAACCAAAACCAGTTTTCAACTTCAAATCATATAAAGCACCTAGCCGTTTCTTAATTGAAGCTGAAGACTTAGTAATTGGTTATGATTCACCACTTACACAGCCTCTTAACTTTAAATTAGAACGTAACCAAAAAGTTGCGATTTGTGGGGTAAATGGTTTAGGTAAATCTACATTACTTAAAACACTTCTTGGGATTATTAAACCAATTTCAGGAAAAGTAATCTTTGGTGAAAACGTTAAATATGGTTACTTCGAGCAAGAAGATAGCCGTGATAACAACACTGTAGCACTTGATTATATTTGGAACCTCTATCCATCTATGGCGAATAACGAAGTGCGTACAGCCCTTGCAAAATGTGGTTTAACAACAGACCATATCACAAGTCCAATGAAAGTGCTCTCAGGGGGAGAAAATGCAAAAGTACGTCTTTGCAAAATCCTTATGGAAGAACACAACTTACTCGTATTAGACGAACCTACAAACCACTTAGACCCAGAAGCTAAAGATGAGCTTGAAAAAGCAATTCGTGAATTCAAAGGGACAGTAATCATCGTATGTCACGAACCTTACTTCTATGAAAGTTTCGTAACAGATGTATGGAATGTAGAAGATTGGACAACGAAAGTTATATAAAATTTTAGGGCTGCTTAAACAGGGCCGAAAAAAATAGGGGTGGGCATCAGCTACTGTCTCCGTATTTCTAACAGTCTCTAAGTTCGTATATTAAA
Organism: uncultured Eubacteriales bacterium; assembly: GCA_900556665.1. The sequence continues at coordinate 538 of USPX01000272.1, read as the reverse complement.
TGAACGGCAATAACTCACTTCGTTCAAACAATTGCCTAAAACCCATTTAATATACTTCACTAAGAGACTGTAAGAAATACTACGAACGTAGCTTCTGCTCACCCCTATTTTTTTCTTTTCTCCTATTTAACAGAAAATTTTACCGACGAGTTAAACTAACTGGTTGTACTTGCTTTGTTAATTCTTTTATCTGGTTAAAGCTCGTATGCTAAATGAACGGCAATAACTCGCTTCGCTCAAACAATTGCCTAAAACCCATTTAGCATACTTCACTAAGAATTTGTAAGAATTACTCCAGATGTAGTTTTCGAATCTCCTCTTTTTTTCTATTCTCCTATTAACCGAAAATTTTACTGGCGTGGAAAGATTAAAGATACTGCTTGATTATTTAATATCCCATTATTTTACTGATATGATCTCTTGTCTTTTTGTCTGTTAGCATTTCTAATAGTTCAAAGGCTACGCCTGGGGCTGTTTGGGGGCAGTAGGAGGTGATGATATTGCCGTCTCTTACAATTGGTTCGTTGATTACTGTAAC
>USPX01000271.1 GCA_900556665.1 uncultured Eubacteriales bacterium | reverse complement strand
AATAATCTGTAATATAGTCGTAATCTTATGCACATAAAAAAGAATTATCACACTAGACTCAGCTTCTATGTGTGATAATTCTTTTTGGTTTTGATTAAGTATTAGTAACGATAGCTTTCTAATACAGGGATAATGCAGGCCTCGTTTTCTTGGAAAATATCAAGACCACTAATGCGTATTTGTTTTTCTAACTCTCTATAATCTTCTGGAAGATAGTTAATAATCTTTTTACCTTCTATCACCTTAAAAAGTAAGAAAGACTCACCATCAGGTTGTTCATATAATGTGACTTCATGGGTACTCAGCTGTTTGTCAATCATAATACTCACACGTTTTGTATCACTTAACCGCTTACAGTCTTCAGGTTCTAACCATCTTACAATTTGCCTTGAATCCATATTAAATACGCCCCCTTATTGAACTACTTTTATACAATATATCAACAAGAGGTCATGTCCTATGACAAGTTTTTAAGAAAAGACAAGCTATTTTACGAAAATTACTCGTTAGGATAAATAACGCCCCACTGTTTTCTTAAATCATCCATAAATTGCATCACATATAATGTTTCTGCATGTGGCATGGCTTCACATTCTAATTTACCTGCTCTAATCGCTGCTATAGAGGCGCTTACTTCATATTCATAACCAGTAATTTGTGCAGGTACTTCAATAGTTTGAATGAGCTGACGTGTTAAGTTATAAACTTTAATGCATTCACAGTTATTAATGTTCTCAATCACCATATAACCCTTGTCACCAGAAATAATACCCTGCCTGTCTGTTTGCGCAAGCACTGTACTATTTAAAACAGCCATTTTGCCATCTTTATAAGTGATGGTGATGCTATTTTGTAAATCCACACCTTTATCGGATAATACAGCTGTAGAAGTTACTTGCTCAATCTCTTTTCCAAAGTGCATAAAAGCAAAGTTAAGTGGGTAAAGTCCAATATCTAATAATGCACCACCTGCTAAACTTGGCTCAGCAATTCTCTCTTTGTCCCAAATCACATAGCCTAAATTAGCGGTTAAGCTAGCTGGCTTACCAATAATGCCACTTGCGATTAACTCATCAATGATTTGACGAGATGGCATATAACGTGTCCAAATTGCCTCTGTAATAAGTACATTTTTACTTTTAGCAAGGGCTATAATTTCTTCTGCTTCTTTTGTATTTCTTGTGAAAGCCTTTTCACATAAAACATGTTTCCCATGATTAATACATAATTTAGCATGTTCATAATGTAATGAATGCGGGGTAGCAATATAAACGAGTTCCACTTCATCATCTGCTACCAGTGCTTCATAAGAGCCATATGCCTTTTTAATCCCAAATCTCTCTGCAAACGCTTTGGCACGTGCTTCATCACGGGCTGCTACAGCATAACATTCTACATCTGACATGGCCATAAGTGTTTTCACCATAGTTTCTGCAATATGGCCTGCGCCTATAATTCCTATTTTCATCTTATTTCCTCTTTCATGTAATATCTTTTTTATTGTAATACATTTTAATTAGAAATAAAACCTAAATTATTCATAACCAATCTCATCAATTGCTACAATGCCTTCTTGCTCTGTAAACGCCAATCTTATGGCTACTATTTGCGACATATCAATCTGACTATTATTGGCTTTAAACTGCTCACTTTGAACACTGACTGTTTGAAACTGATGTTTATATTCCTTTTCATCTAAAACATATTGTAATTTATTGAGTCTGACCAAAAAGGCTGGATAAACTATGGCACAGTCTTCAAGTGACACTTCAGCGATTTGATTATTGCGATCAACTACTTGAATGCGCGCTTCTAGCAGCTTAGCCTGTGCTTCTTCAAAGTTTTCTCTTAAGTTCATAATATCAAATTGTACTGCCCCATGGTCCATATTCATAGGTGGCATATTTACTATCAAAGTTGGGGCCAAACCATTTTCCCACTTCAGATAGATGGCACTATTACTTTGCATCGCTTCTGTAGGATATAATCCTTCTGTCCATATATTACCCCCTTGTACATCAAGTGTTACCCCTTTTAAACTTCCTGTGACTAAACTTGTATCTTCTTCAAAGTTACAAAGCACCTTAAAATCAGAGTTTTGATAACTTTGTACATATAAAGTTTGTGGTAAATAGGCCTTATATTTATGATAATCCTCTAAAAGTCCTCTGTGACTCGTATCTTCCCTTAGACTACAATCTAAAAACGTTTTGATAAAAATCTCTGCTATGCGCTGCTGCTCACTTTCACTTACAAAATTCTTTACATTAAGAACCTTTGTATAAAAACCGGTTTGGTCATATAATCCCCTTTTCCTGTAAAATGAATATTTTTATATTGTTTCATCCCACTAAAGTTATAAAGGTCCTGATCATTAGAACCATGAATAATCAGGTAATTCACATCCTCTAATACCACTGATTTATTCGTTGGCTTATACTGATCAATAGTTGGTGCAATGGCTATGAGCCCTTTAATATTAAAATGATAGTTTAAATGCATCGTCCCATTATTAGGATTTACAGCTTCTTGATTAAATAAATAAGCAATACTTATGGCCTCACCGCCTCTTGAATGCCCAGCTAAAGCTAAACGCTCCTCATCTATTTTTTGATAAATGAGATTGTTAGGGGCATTATTATACTCTAAAACTGTAGCTATATTCTCAAGTAATAATATGGCCCTTGCATCATTTTCATTATTTAAAAAGTTGCAGGCATTTTCATCCACCGATACGACCACATAACCATAAGCGGCTAAATATTCGCCTAAATACTGATACCCTAAGTAAGACTCTTCTCGGTAATCATGATTGCCATGTACTATAAAAAGGGTTGGGCAATGACCTACTTCCTTCGGATACCATATTTCTCCCCTAATAGGTACAGCATCTAAATCATAGCCTTGATATCTTTTTTTGATATACCCCAGTGCCCCACTTTGACTGGCATAGCTTTTTAAATTAATTGTGCGTGATAACAAATCTGCCTCTCTTATATCATAGGTACTTGATAAAACTGTATAATTTCCCCCTTGAATAGAACCTTGGAAGCTCTGGGCTTCATCTGGCGTTAACCTATCTATCTCATGATCTAACTTTAAATACGTTTTAATATAGGTATCCTCAAAGCCCTCTGTATTTAAAAACCAAGTACCAAGTATGATGAGTGCACTGCCTATTAATACCACACTGATATTAAATGCAGTGAAACGTCGCCCTATGAGAAAGGACCATAAACTCTTTAAAAATAAAATGAGCATAGCCCCTATAATAATCCCAATCACAACTACCTTTAACGCTGCCATTCGAAAGGCAAAGTAAGTCATCCCACTAATCACTACACCCAAAATCATTAGGGCCGCAATCAGTTCTTCTACGCCATTTCTAAGGGATAAAGTAATAAGCCAGCCTCCTATCAGCTGCACAACTGCCCCTAAAGCAATACACCCCATGGCCACAAGCATCTCTCCTAATGGCC
>USPX01000270.1 GCA_900556665.1 uncultured Eubacteriales bacterium | reverse complement strand
CATCAGCGCGAGTCATAAAAAGGGCAAGTATAAGCCCTAAAAAGGCACTACTTAATTTGGCCACAATCATTGCAGGTAAAATTTCTGGTGCCACACTTGTTGTAAAGCCTAAGTGGGCTGAAAAAACAGAGATACTACTTACAAAGAATGCGGTTGTAACAACTTTGCCACGTGGATTCATTTCACTAAAAAGTTTAAAAACAGGTAAAACGCTCACACAAGAAAAAAGTAAGCCACCAATAGAAGCACCATTTAAATGAAATTTAGCCCCTAATTTTTCAAAAGGTGTTTTTAAAATGTTTAAAAGCAGTGTCATAAGGGGGAGACTTCCTAATAACACAATACAAATACTAGAAACGGTTTCCATACAGCTCATAATACTTGGCATATTAGGCAGTAAGGTGATATTGGTTAAATGCGTAAAAGCAGCTAAAGTAAGCCCTAAAGTGGCTATGATTTTAATACTTTTTCCAAAAGTATTAAAACCCTTTATCATTTCAGCTTGTTTAAAAATGAAGCCAAACATTAGTAAAATAGAAATAAATAAAATAGGTAAACAGTTAATAAAAAGGATATGAAGTGGTAGTTTCATAACTAGTCCACCAATAAAAGCCCCAATAGGAATAGGCACTAAACCAATTAAAAGCCCTTTAGCAAAGTAAGGATGATCTGCTTTAGGAATAATATTAAGTCCCATTGGGACAGTAAAGACAATGGTAACACCTAACATAGCAGAGACGATAAGACCTGAGAAGAGCCCAACATATGTATTTTCAGCAAGTGCCATAGCAAGGGGATAACCGCCCATATCAATAGCTAAGATACTAGCAAACATAGCAGGATCAGCACCTATTAAATGAAATATGGGTATAATAATTGGTTTAAGCACTGCAGCAATAAAGGGGCTAAGGCAAATGATGCCCACCATACTAAGTGCTGTAGGGCCAAGACACATAAATCCTTCTTCGAACTTTTTACCAAGTCCAAACTTATTACCTAAGATACAGTCTAAACCACCAATTAAAACACCTATAGCCATTATGAACATAATGAGTGTATCAAGTGACATTAATTTATAACCTCCATAAATAGTAATAATTCTACTTATTTTAACAAAACCCTTACAGGGGGACAAGTAAATAATTTTAAACATTAGTATAAGATTACAACAAAGGCAATATAATACATAGAAGTCATATAAAGACTTTGGGAAAATAATACTTACCTAGAAAACTCTAAAATAATTTTCATTCTTTTTTGTGTGGGACTTATTGCTATAGCTATTCGTATTTTTGTAGGTTACATGCTAGAAGTAGGGGGAAGAAAGTTCTTTATTAGAGCAGCTGAAGGTGAATCTCAAATGAGCTATTTAGGTTATGTATTTAAAGAAGGGGCTTATTGGAGTGTATTTAAAGCTATGATCTATCGTGATGTTTTAGTATTCTTATGGTCATTACTTTTAGTCATTCCAGGGATTGTGAAAGGCTATGCCTATAGTATGGTGCCTTATATCTTAGCGGATAATCCGAATATGGATTATAAGAGAGCAAAAGAGCTTAGTAATCAAATGACAATGGGACAAAAAATGGATATGTGGGTTTTAGATTTATCTTTCTTAGGCTGGTATTTACTTGGAGCTATTGCCTTGGGGATAGGTGTATTTTTTGTGAATCCATACTGCTATGCAACGAAGGCAGAATTATATAAGGTGCTTAGAGAAGAAGCAGTTAAGAAGGGATATTGTACATTTCAGGAATTAAATATGGCATATTAGACAACCTGTGTAAAACAAGCATATCGGAAATTCTATAAGAATATGATATACAAAAGGACTTATACGTACAAAAATTAGTCATTTTGTACATATTTATAGAAATCTTTATAAGGATGTGCTATTGTAAAAGAAAAACATAAGAGGGTGGGGAGGCCATATGAAAAGAGCGGAGATATTCTTATTGATAGGGGCAATAAGCATATTTGGTGGAAATACGCAAGCAGCAATGTTAAGTCCAAAGCTACAGTGTAGTGCAGCAAGTACAGCACAAAACCCACAGGGCGAAAATTCTATAGGCTATAAAGGAAAAAATATTAAATTAGGCAGTAGTTTAGATGAATTAAAAAAGAGTTTAGGGGAACCGGATTTAAAATTATCGGACGGTACATATGATATTGTTTTTTACACAAAAGATGCTAATGAAACAATGATTTTTTATATGCTTAAGGGTGCGGTTGAGGGCTTTTGCACAAATGCTAAAAGCTTTAGTTTTAGAGGAATAACATATGGCACAGCAGGAGATGTAACAGATTCGGATATTATTGCAATTAAAGATCAAATGAATAATGATAAGATTGTTGCCATTGCTTATAACGTAGGGGAAAGTGATGCAACAAGCACAGCTTACTTAAAAGCTAATGAAAGAGTTGTCATTGCTTTAACAAATGGCTTTAGAGCAAAAAACAATGCAGCACCACTTAAATATGATGAAAAGTTAACGGGTATTTCAAGAAGTCATTCACAAGAAATGGCAAGCAAAGACTATTTTAGCCATACTGATGCACAAGGTCTTTCACCAAGTAAACGTATGACCAATGGTGGCATTAATTGGAAAAGCTGTGCAGAGAACATTGCAGCAGGTAAATGCTTAGGCATTGAAGCCTTTGGTCAATGGTTAAACTCTGAAGGACATAGAAAGAATATGCTACAACAAACAGGGTGTATCGGGGTAGGTGCAGCATATAGTAGTTCTAGTACATATAAATACTATTATACTCAAAGCTTTGCAAACATAAAGTAATAAAAGAGAAGGTGTCGCAAAATTATAAACAATCTTGCGACACTTCTTTTTATAAGTATGTAAATATTTCTTATTTAATCTCTTACGATAGGTTGTGGGTCTTTTAACAACAGTTCTTTTTGCTCAGGAGTAAGGAATTGAAGTCCTGAAAGAGGGTTTTTGGCTTTCATGCTGTTCATGATTTCAAGAAGTTCTTGTGTATCTGGATCAGTAGATGGAGAATGAATAGGAACATTTTGTCCTTCCAATTTGTTTATGATTTCACGCATCCCCTCTGAATTTGAATTAGTAGATGAAGAAGAATTCACAGGAAGTTTAGTGAATGAGCCGTCTAAGAGTGATGGTCTATCAGATAGATCGTCTGTTGAAGGCGTTACAGTAGGTGGATTTAATGATAAATCTGGTACGTTGATAGTCACATCATTAGGAGTAACAAGTTCAACTGGTTTAAATTGTATAGTGTTTTGTGGTTGTATATTGCCGTTTCTAATGTTTTCCATGTTTTGTCGAAGCATTTCGCTTGTATTTGAAATATTACTGATTATATGTGGATATACCTCCTAGTAAAATATTTTATAAATTTGATTGTCACACTTATATATTTCGAAAAAATTTTAATATTTATTACAGTTTTCGGAAATAAACTTTACTTGAAAGTTTTAGAAGAAATTTGTATAATAAAAAGA
>USPX01000269.1 GCA_900556665.1 uncultured Eubacteriales bacterium | reverse complement strand
ATTTATTAGTATTCCCTATACTGAAAAATTTTATACTTTCCTAAGCGTTAAAAAAAGTGCAGCTTTTTGCTGCACTTCTCTATTAATATATACTTTCAGTTATAAACTTCTCAAGGCCCTTTTGTCCTTTTTCAGTTCTCTTAAATACACCTGCATCTTCAAGAACTCTGCTAAATATTTGTCCAACACTATCTTTCACTATTCTTCTAGCTTCTTCTAATGAGACATTTCTATTTTGCTCTATAAGATCTTCTATCCATGGAACATGCTTATCTAATGATGGGTTATTTAATGCTTCTTCTCTATTATATTTAGTGTTGTCACATAATAAATCTGCTATTAATTCTAATTCATTTTGTAATCTTCCTGGCAATACTGCTAATCCCATAACTTCAATTAATCCTATATTTTCCTTCTTAATATGATGAAGTTCTGCGTGAGGATGGAATATTCCATCAGGGTATTCTTCAGTAGTTCTATTATTTCTTAAGACTATATCCATTTCATAAGCATCACCATTTCTTCTGGCAATAGGTGTAACTGTATTGTGAGGAACATCTCCTGAATATGCTAAAATATCATTTTCTTCATCTGAATATCCCTTCCAGCTATTGTATATCTCCATTGCAGCGTTTATTACTTTATCCTTATTATTAGAACTTAATCTCACTACTGTCATTGGCCATTTTACAGTTCCAATCTCAACATCTTCAAATTTATGATTTGTATAAGTCTTTTCAATAGCTGCCATTTCCATTGGGAACTTATGTCTTCCACCTTGATAATGATCATGAGTAAGTATTGAACCACCTACTATTGGAAGATCCGCATTAGATCCTATAAAATAATGTGGGAATTTATCGATAAACTCAACAAGTCTAGTTAATGAATCTTTTGTAAGCTTCATTGGTTCATGTTTACCACTAAAAACTATACAGTGCTCATTATAATAAACATATGGTGAATATTGCATATAGTAATCCTGTCCATTGTTTATTTTGAAGCTCTAGCGGTATTACTCTATGATTTTGTCTAGCTGGATGATTTAAACGACCTTGATATCCTACATTTTCTACACAAAGAAGACATTTAGGATATGTAGCTGCTTTCATTAACTTAGCCTTAGCTATTTCCTTTGGATCTTTTTCTGGTTTAGATAAATTTACAGTTATCTCTAAATCACCATATTCCGTTGGTGCAAGCCACCATAAGTTTTTATTTACTCTTTCAGTCATTATATAATTTGATGATTTGCTTAAATCATAATACCAATCTGTTGCTTTATCTATACTATCCTTTTCTGCCTTTTCATAGAACTTCTTAACAACTTGTCCTTCTGTAGGCATAACTAATCCCATTATCTTAGCATCTAATAAATCTCTATAAGTTGTTGTATTTTCTTCAATTATTCCTTTTTCATAAGCATAATCTAAAATATTTTCTAATATTTCTACAGGAGTTTCACATCCATCATCTATTACTTCTCCTTCGAAAGGTTCTTCAACATTTAAAACAGCCATTAATGAATTTCTCACAGGAATTATATCCCATACTGTTATCATTTTCTTCCTAACTGCAAATTTAACTAATCTTTCAATTTCATATGCCACATTAACCATTTTTGTTCCTCCATATTCTAAATACCATATATATTATTTAATTAAAAACTATTTTTTCACCCTTAAACAATTCTTTAATAACTAAAGTCACAGCACCTATGGTAGCTGCATCTTCTCCCAATGAAGATTTTGCAATCCTCACAGTTTCAGAAGAAAGCTTTAATGCTCTTTTGCTTACTTCTTCTTCAATAATCTCTATTGCATGAGAATTATCTTTAAATATTTCACCAACCATTATTATATATTCTGGATTTAATATGTTAATTAAATTAGAAATTGCCATGCCTATATATGTGGCTGCCTCAGCAATTGCATTCACTGCCAAAGAATCATTTTCTTTTGCTGCATCACATATATCCTTAATTGTTACCTTTTCAATGCTACCTTTTTTTAATAAGCTACTTTGAGAATCACTTTTTAATAGTTCTGATACTTTTTCTACAATACTATTGTTAGAAGCAATTGTTTCTAAACAGCCATAATTTCCACAATTACATCTTCTTCCATTGCTTCTTACTGAAATATGTCCAATTTCTCCAGCACTAAAATTAACTCCATAATAAGGTTTATTATCTATAATTATTCCTGCTCCAATACCATTGGAAACATTAATAACTATGAAATTTTCCTTGCTCTTGGCTATGCCAAACCAACTTTCTCCTAAAGCCATGGCTCTCACATCATTATCAAGGAAAATAGGATATTCTATTTTTTCTGATAACTCCTTTTTTATATCTATATTTCTCCAGCCATAGTAAGGAGAATATTCCGATATGCCTGTATAAGAATTTACTATACCATGCATAGCAATTCCCACACCTATAATCTTTTCTTTATGAATACCACTTTCATCTATTATCTCATTTACTACATTTACTATTATGGATAATACATTATCTTTATTTCTATCCTGGTTTTCTAAATCCACTGATTTTTTTATTAGTATCTTAGCTATAATATTGCTTATGACTACTTCTATTTTACCAACTCCGATGCTAACCCCTATTATATAGCGAGCATTGGGGTTTAATTCCAATATTATAGGTGGCCTTCCTCCACTTGATTCGCCAATCCTACTTTGAACTAGATATCCTTTTTCCATTAACTCTTTGGTAATATTGGTTATGCTTGCGGGAGTTAGTCCTGTAATCTTTGCAATATCTGCCCTTGATAAAGCTCCATTACCCATTACAGCTTTTAAAACAACGGAAATATTTAATTGTTTCATTAATTCAAAGCTACCCTTTATCAATATCTCCACCTCATAAACCTTTGTTAATTATTTTAATAAAGTATACAAAAAAATATTCATGAAATTGTTTACTTACCTAAATTCTATACTTATTCCAATAAACTGTCAATAAGTTTTTCCCACTTTTGTCATATCTGCCATCCGGAATTTTCAGGAATTTTCCCTTTTCTATAGCTTTGCACAAAGATCCTGCTTATAAACCGGTGTTTTTTTGTTTCATATTTCTTTCAAAGTGTTAAGCAATTATTACATTTTTGTTAATTATACCGTCATAAAAAAAGAGTCGAACAACGTCGACTCTTTTTTATGTAAATCAATTTTAAATTATCCGGTGGTAAGGCTGGCATATTCTGCCTCCGTGTAGGCTTTTAAATCTTCCGGATTTAAGATCACCTGAGCGCCGCGAATGCCGGCACTGACGGCAATTTCATCAAATAAAACTGCTGTTTCTTCTATATAAGTAGGAAACTTTTTCTTCATACCAATAGGAGAACAGCCACCCCGGATATAGCCGGTGGTCGGAAGCAGCTCCTTCATGGGAAGCATCTCCACCTTCTTGTCTCCGACGGCTCTGGCAACCTTCTTTAAATCCAGTTCTTCCGCTACCGGAATGCAGCA
>USPX01000268.1 GCA_900556665.1 uncultured Eubacteriales bacterium | reverse complement strand
GTTTTTCTTCTGCAATATTATTTGCTCTAAGCGCATCAAGTATCACTTGTTTTTGTAATGGATTTATCAAAGTTAATAAGGTAAAAATTACAGAGAAGAAACCTGCCCAAAAGATTCCTAAACCTGTTCCCTTTACAGGGTCTGCTTCAATAGTTTCTTCCATAGTCTTTGTAGGTGCAATAAATAAATTAATTAAGTTTTTATACCATGGCGTAATAACTCTAGTTTCCTCTGCAATAAGTCTTTCTCGATCTACGACAGCAAATCCTCCATCCATCATATCTTTTTCTACTTCCCCATTATTGGGTTGTTGATTATTTTTATCTTCACTCATTTTTACATCCCCCATTATATTTTATATATTTAAATCGTAATGTCATTATATAACATGTTTATTAATCAGACAATTATAAGTTGTTACACTTTTAAGCCAGTATTTTATTCTCTTTAGGACAAATTAACTACACAGTCAAAAAAACGCTATAGCATAGACTAATTAGCACATCTATACTATAGCGTTTTATATATTTACTAATTTAATATATTATTCTAAGTTAAAGAATGATTTTCTGCCTCTGAATTCAGCAATATCTTCAAGTTGTTCTTCTATGCGAAGAAGTTGATTGTATTTAGCAACACGGTCTGAACGAGCTGGTGCACCAGTTTTGATTTGTCCAGCATTTACAGCTACTACGATATCTGCGATAGTATTGTCTTCTGATTCACCACTACGGTGTGAAACAACTGCTGTATAGCCTGCACGATTAGCCATTTCAATGGCATTGAATGTTTCTGTAAGTGTACCAATTTGGTTAACTTTAATAAGAATTGAGTTACCAACTTTTGCTTCAATACCTTTTTCAAGGATTGCTGTATTTGTAACGAATAAGTCATCCCCAACAAGTTGAATACGTTTACCAAGTCTATCAGTAAGCAGTTTCCATCCTTCCCAGTCATTTTCACCTAGACCATCTTCAAGGGAAATAATAGGGAATTTATTAACTAGGCTTTCATAGTAATCTACCATATCTTCTGAAGTACGTACGACTTCTTTGCCAGTCATTTGACTTTCACCTTTGAAGTAATATTTCTTATCCTCTTTATTATAAAGTTCTGAAGCAGCTGCATCCATTGCAATGAACATTTGTTCACCAGGTTTATACCCTGCCTTTTCAATAGCTTCTACGATGAGTGATAATACTTCATCAGCTGTTGCTAAGTTTGGTGCAAAACCACCTTCATCTCCTACACCTGTTGCAAGTCCTTTAGAATTGAGTACTTTTTTAAGTGTATGATAAACTTCTACACACATTTGAAGTGCATCTTTAAATGAAGTTGCCCCAACTGGCATAATCATAAATTCTTGAAGGTCTACAGTATTATCTGCATGTTCTCCACCATTTAAAATATTCATCATAGGCACTGGAAGCACTTTAGCATTGACCCCACCTAAATATTGATAAAGTGGTAATTTAAGTGCTTTAGCTGCTGCTTTAGCTACAGCCATAGATACTGCTAAAATCGCATTAGCACCAAGTTTAGATTTAGTAGGTGTACCATCTAAATCAATCATTGTTTGGTCAATTTTAGCTTGATCAATAGCATTCATACCAATAATAGCTTCTGCAATAATATTATTTACATTATCAACAGCTTTTGTAACACCTTTTCCCATATAACGAGAAGGATCTTCATCACGTAATTCAATAGCTTCTCTCTCACCTGTTGAAGCACCTGAAGGTACAATAGCTGATCCCACATAATCTCCTTCAACAACAACCTCAACTTCAATGGTAGGATTTGCTCTAGAGTCTAACACCTCTCTTGCAAATACATCTAAAATTTCAATATATCCCTTCATGAACATACCTCCATATGAATTATTATCTTCACGTATTTTTACCGAAAGAGCTGGTAATTATGCACAACTTATTTAGCTTTATTTCCCAGGAAATTCCCCACAAGATAACTAGTTCTCTCTTAATTATGTATTATTTGTCTTTACCGTATCTAGGTGATATTCCATACATTAACATTACACCATACTTAGGTGCTACGCCATATTTAAGCATTACGCCATATTCAGGTGCTACGCCATATTTAAGTGCTATGCCACCAAATAAATTACCACTAATTGCACCACCCATTACATCACGTAACTCTTTTTCTGTTGCTGTTTCAAATTTCTGTGCTTTTTTATTCATTACGACTTCCCCCATTCTTATAATATTGATACCTTATTTCATAGCTTTTCCTTCTTAAATAATGTATAAATAATTTATATGAAATAATAATATCCCTAATTAGCCTTAAGTAGTTCATAAGTCTCTTGATGCATCTTAATAAATCCAGCTTGTTTTTCTTCAGCTTTCTCAAATACCCTTAAGGCGTCTTCTATTTTACCTAGATTATATAAAGTTGCAATCCAATCTTCATAAGGTTCCATATCTTCTGCAGATGTTTCATTAGCAGCCATCTCTATATATTTTAACCCCTCTTCTACTTGATTCATTTGACAAAGGCATAGGCCTTTTCCTTTTTTAGCATATGTATCTGCTGGATTCACTTTAAGAACCGCTTCATTATATGCTAATGACTTTCCATATTTACCTAAACTATAATATATAAATCCAGCTACAGAATAAAATTCTTCTGATGTTTCACCTAGTGCTTCTAGTTTTTCTGCCACTAGTTTTGCCACTTCATATTCTCCTGTTTTTGCAAGCCCATAAGCTGTCCCTAAAAGTTCATTTCTATCTTCTTTTTGCTCTATAATCTTCTTACATTTTTTAAGTCTTAATGAATATGCACAATACTCATTTTCACCATATACATCACCTTGCATAGTTATTCTTGTATTTGAACATCCCCCTAAGCAAGTCTCCCCATGCATACATTCTTTACATTGACCACTCAGTTTATCCTTGCTCATCTTTCTAGACCAACTAAAACTTTCTTCATCTTCCCATATACTTCTGAGCGTTCTTTCTCTGATACTTCCTTCTATGAAATCTCTATCTCTAATAGATGTACATCCTAAGATTTCACCATTTTGTAGAATACCAAATCCATGTTTACCCGCGCCACATCCTGACCAAACAATTGGTTCATCACTTCCTAAAATCATACCACGTAATATACTGTCTTTATCTGTATAATACCCTACACAATCTGCTGGATATACTTTCATTTCTCCTTGATTTAATTTACTGTACATAAAGTCTAACAAATCTTCTACCTGCTCTGGATCTAAAATCAAGTCACTTTGCTCTTTTAAATTTCCCATAGGTAACCCAATTTGTAATTGCCATAGCTTAACATTCTTTTCTTTAAGCACTTCATACATGGCCTCTAAATCATTAATATTTCCCTTTGTTACAGTTGTAATAACCGCAGTTGTTGCATTTTTTCTATCCATGAGTTCTAAGGTTTTCATATCTCTTTCAAATGAACCCGGTCTTCTCATATAATCATGTTTTTCCCCTAATCCATCA
>USPX01000267.1 GCA_900556665.1 uncultured Eubacteriales bacterium | reverse complement strand
CAATTAATTTAATGCTAACTTTATTGACTAAGATACTGAAGGGAGAAAAAAGCTGTGCAGATAAGGTATAAAGATCATGTAATTAAATGGAGCTTGCTAGCAATCTCTTCTTTAACAATTATTATACTAGTGTGGATTATAGGTTACATTTTTTTTAAAGGATTGAGATATATTCATTTAAGTGAGCTTGTGGCACCTATTGTAGCAACGCTTTATATGGTTAGCATAAGTATACTTATAGCAGGGCCTATTGGCATTGGGGCTGCAGTTTACTTAAATGAATATGCCAAAAAGGGAAGATGGGTGGAATTGGTGCGTTTTGCCACAGAAACATTAGCCTCAGTACCTTCTATTTTATTTGGGCTTTTTGGCATGATGTTTTTTCTAACATACTGTAAACTAGGTTTTTCAATTTTAGCAGGAGCCTTAACTGTAGCACTTATGATACTACCTATTATTGTAAAGACAACAGAGGAAGCACTAAAAACGGTACCTATAGCTTTAAGAGAAGGCTCATTAGCATTAGGGGCAAATCGATTTACAACTATTTTAAAGGTTGTATTTCCTAGAGCATTACCTGGAATCTTAACTGGAATTGTATTGGGAATAGGAAGAATTGTAGGTGAGACAGCAGCAGTTTATTTAACCGCAGGTACTATGTTTAAATTACCTACAACACCTATGGAGTCGGGGAGAACACTTTCCGTGCATCTATATCTTTTAGCAAAAGAGGGGATTTCTTTTGACGAAGCTTATGCCTCAGCAGTTGTATTGCTCATTACCATTTTGTTACTGAATTTATTGACTTATTTTATAGGGCATAAGTTGCACAAAGTGAAATGATAAAAAAGGAGGATTTTATGTGTAGCATAATGGAGATTAAAGACCTTTCATTCTATTATGGAGATTTTAAAGCAGTTAAAAATGTTAATTTAAACATTAATGAAAATGAAGTACTTGCATTTATTGGGCCATCAGGTTGTGGAAAATCAACGCTTCTACGTATTTTTAATAGAATGTGTGATTTAGCTGAGGCGCCTAAAGTAGAAGGAAGCATTAAATTTAAGAATCAAGAAATTTTTAATATGGATCCTATAGAACTTCGAAAAAAAGTTGGCATGGTATTTCAAAAGCCTAATGTATTTCCAATGAGTATTTACAATAATATTGCTTATGGACCACGCGTACAAGGGATTAAAAATAAAACGGCACTAGATAATATTGTAAGGGAGAGTTTAGAAAAAGCAGCTATTTGGGATGAAGTGAAAAATAACCTACATAAGAGTGCCCTAGGATTATCAGGAGGACAACAACAAAGAATTTGTATTGCACGAGCTATTGCAATGCAGCCAGAGATTTTACTTATGGATGAACCAACCTCAGCACTAGACCCAATTTCTACAGCAAAAGTAGAAGACCTGATTAATGAGCTTAAATCACAGTATACAATTGTTGTTGTAACCCATAATATGCAGCAAGCAGCTAGAATTTCAGATCGTACAGCATTTTTCTTATTAGGAGAACTTATTGAAGTAGATCGTACAGAAAAGATTTTTAACTTACCTTCACAAAAGAGGACAGAGGATTATATTACTGGGCGTTTTGGTTAATAGGGGGAAAAGTGATGACAAATAGAAAACTTTATGACGAAAAATTAAGTGCTTTAAATAGAAGTCTTATTGAAATGGAAAAAGTAGTAGAAGAACTTATTGAGCAGACTATTGATGCATTAATAACAGGAGACGAAGGGCTGGCAAGAACAACTATTAAGCAAGATGATATTATTGATTTTAAACAACTATATATTGAGAAAGAATGCGCAAGATTAATTGCTCAGGAGCAACCTATTGCAAGTGACTTACACTTTATTTTATCAGTTGTAAAAATTGTAACGGATATTGAGAGAATTGCTGATCAATGTAGTGATATTTGTCAGTATAGTATTAAGCTTCAGGATAAAACATGGAGTAGTCAAATAAACTATCAACGTCATATTGAACGTATGGCAGTAATGACAAAGGAGATGCTTACAAAAGCGTTAGATAGCCTTGTGGAAAAAAATGTAGAAACAATAAGAGAAATTTGTAGGTCAGATGACCAAATAGATGATTGTTTTCGTAAGGTGTGGCAAGAACTAAGTGAAGAAATGACACGTGATAGTCAGTTTATACAAAGTGGTATGCATTATATTATGATTATTAAATATCTAGAAAGAATTGCAGACCATACTACGAATATTGCTGAATGGATTTACTATAGTTTAACTGGTGACTATATTATTCATGTTATTGATGAAAAGTCATAAGAAATAAAGGTGTTATTGGGTGACAAGTAGATATAAACAAATAAGGATCACGAAATTATTTTAATTCGTGATTCTTATTTGTTATTGACGTTGAAGCGCAATAAGCTCATCTGAATTAAGATTTACTTGTTTCGCGTAACTTAAGATATCCTGCATTGAAGCTGTAAGTTCTTCTAAAGTTGCGGTGATATGTTCCATATTTGCACAGGTCTCTTCACTGCCTTTATAAGCCTCATTGGTTGATACCTTAACAAGATTAATTTCATTTTCTAAACTAGCAGTAAGTGTTTGGGATTCACTAATTTTTCTAGTCATATCATTTTGTAAGTTAAACATTTTATCAAAATCACTTTGAGTATGTGATAAAAGATTAAGATTGTCTTTGACGATTTGCTCAGTTGCATTAAGTGCATTTAAGGATTCGTCTGCGTGGATATTTACCTTATTTAAAATTGTATTAATAAAGTCGGCAGATTTATTTGATTGCTCCGCAAGTTTTTTGATTTCAGAAGCTACTACAACGAAACCTTTACCAGATTCACCAGCACGAGCAGCTTCGATAGACGCATTAAGTGCAATTAAATTAGTCTGTTCTGATACATCGTTAATAATTTTTAAAGCAGAAGAAATTTCTTCAGTACTGTCTAGTAGTGTGCTAAATAATGCTTTAGAATGATTACTAGAAGTGCTAATTTCCTCAATTTTAGAGACAAGATTATTAATATTTTGCTGATTGGTCATAGCCACTTTTCCGATTTCTTCTGTTATAGAAGTAAGTTCTTGAGACTTCTTGGTAGTTGCTTCGATACTTACCATCATATTATCTGTTGCAGCGCTACTATCTAAAACTTTCTTAGCCATACTTCTTGAATCTTCGCTTACAGAGATACTACGTGCATTAATTTCTGAAATGGCAAGATTGCCTTGATCAATACGTTCATAAAGTTCCTCTAAGGCGTTATTAATTTTATTAGATTTCTCAACCATTTCATTAAATAGCGTTTCAATATTTTCATGTTGTGAAACAGATTTATTAAATACTGTATTAAATTTTTTAGTTACACTTATAAATAAAATCCCAATAATACTAAATTGAAGTGCATAACAAATGGATGTGTAAGCTGACTCTGAGAAATTAGCAACTATACTATAACCAGACTCATTCAGGATAGGAATGAGATAGGTGGCTATTA
>USPX01000266.1 GCA_900556665.1 uncultured Eubacteriales bacterium | reverse complement strand
TTGAACACGCGATCTCTAGACCCCCAGTCTAGCGCCTTACCAACTAGGCCACACCCCGAAAGTGAAGTAGTTGATATTCAAGGAATATCACACTTATTGAGAATAGATAGTAGTGAAATTTTTGGTTTCACACCACTAGACCCGTTCCTAATTATTATAGCAAGTTGTGGTTAAAAGTAAAGTATTTACAAGCTATTTCTGAAAAGTGTGAGAGCGTAGGACCCCTTTATGGATTAGTTATCATACGTATTATTGTTTCCTTAATGCTACTAAGGCATTATTGGTTTCAAAGGGAGTCGATGAAAGTAAGTTAAGAAGTCATGGTGTTTCGGGGTATCATACAGAAGGAAGCGTACTCATTACAAATGAAATGATTAAGTTCAAAAATGGTGGTGTTTTACCAGAATTAGAGAGATATTTAAATGAGGACACTACTGCCTGTGAAAAAAGTCTTAAAGATGTACTTTACAATATACCATTTATACATAGAGCATATTGTTTGACTAATATTGCACAACAAAATGCTGAATTATTCATACCTATTCAAAATCCTATATTTGTAAAGAAGGAAGGAAGCAGAGAGGCATGGTTTCAGTGTGAATTAGAAGAGAAATATAATAATAAGCATACATTTAACAAGTTACCTGACAAGTTTGAGGTTGACAAAGGAAGAAAAGATAAGTGTATTATTAGATACAAAGATAGATTTAAATGGGGGACACATGACAGTAAGGCTTTTAGGATACAACAGTTAACTCGGTATCACAAAAAGGTGAGAAAGAAGTTATATCATATATATAGCCATAATAAATTATGGTATATAAAACGTAAAGGTGTAGATACGGCTATTGATAAATCTACAATGACATTATGCTTTGTGGCTATGCACAGGTTAAGCGAGTTATCTAGGTATCAACCAAGAAGACTACAGTCTCATTTAAATAGTCAAAATAGTTGGTTGATAACGGAGTTTGTTGAAAAGTCATTACAACAATTTGTTGATGAGATTTCTTCTGAAATAACAGGTGATGATTTTAGAGTAACGGGGTTTAGAACATGAGAGAGTAGTATATATAAAAGAGGGCGATTAATACCCTCTTTTATTGTGGCTTATTTAAGCACCTCAATACATCTGTTATTAATAGTGGTAGTATCTAGCAAATTAAGTTTGTCGTAATTCTCCTTCAAACTCTCGATATTGTTCATATTAGCGTATATCTTCACCATGTCCAATGTTGAATGACCTAGTAGTTGTTGGAGTCTGAAAATATCGCCACCTTGGAGGAGGTAATTATGAGCAAAGGTATGTCTAAAGAGGTGGCAAGAGGTTTTGCTCACACCTCTGACCTTGTTGTATTTGTTAATGGCATGAGTGACTTGGTTATTGGCTAATTGCTCACCATATTGGTTCGGAAACAGATAGTCATTATAGAGTTGTAAGTAATCAGTATTTGTTTCTTCATTGATGAGTAAAATCTTCTTTTTAGGCATAAAAAAACCGCTCCTTTATTGAATTAGAACGGTGTCTATTTGTATATAGAGCATTTTAGTTATTCTCAATTAGAGTGTTCATATTCTAGGGACAGCCCCCAGTCTAGCACCTTACCAACTAGGCTTAGGAATTATATGTGAAGAGATTGATGGAAGATTATGGGGTGGAAAATTAATAAGAACTATAAAATTACATATTTAGATAAAAATTCACAATATATGAAGGGAAATATTGTAAAATCTTGAAAAAGATATATAATGTAAATGTGCGAGATTTATCAACAAAGTATACAGCGAATAAGGAGGAATGCTAATATGAAAAGTATAGGAAGTAAATTACTAATACTTATTTTCGGTTTGCAAATGATTGCTTTAATAGGATTAGGTGTGAGCGCTATTGGTATGAGAAAGATGCAAATAGAAAGTAATAAGGTAAATGATGATGGGCTTTTAAGTACAATTGCGATTGATGAATTGACAATAAAAATGAATGACCTACAAAAGCATCTATTTTATCATATAAGTATGAATGATGAAGATTTAACAGAACGTGAAGAAACGATTGCATTTATTGAAGAAACGATTGCATATATTTACGAAAAAATAGGATACTATATGGATACTTTAGGGGCTTTACTTAAAACAGAGGCATATGAAGAGGCATATGAAAATTTATCAACATTATTTCCAGTGCTCTTAGAAAAATGTCAAGAAGCTTTAGAATATAGTAGAAAAAATATGCCAGAAGAAGCTTTAAGGCTAATGACTGAGGAAATTATTCCTACTGGATTCGAAATAGATAAATATATTACTGATTTAATCTATTTAAATGATGATTTTGTAGCAGAAGCAGTTAGCCAGCAAGAAGCGGCTTTTAATAATAGTATGACAACGATTATGATATTAACTATTTTAATGCTCATATTTTTTGGTGCTATTACACTTGTAATCATGAAATCTATTATTTCACCACTAAAAAAAGCAAATAGCCGTTTAAACGAGATTATTTTAAGTATTGTCAATGGACGTGGTGATTTATCAATTAGGATGGATGTTAATACAAACGATGAAATAGGACAACTCTCTAAGAATCTGAATATATTCATTGAAAAACTACAAGTCATTATGTCTAATCTGAATCATAGTTCTATTAGGTTAGGCAAAATTGGAAGTCAAGTGGTAAATAATGTTGATAAAGCCAATGAAAATGTATGTGATATATTAGAAGCTGTAGAGCAATTAGCAGTAGCTATGGAAGAAGCTTCTGCAACAGTAATAGAGGTAAATGATAATACAAATTCTGTAAATAATGAAGTAATATTTATGGCAGATGGTACAGAAGAAATTCTTAATTCTGTAGAAGAGATGAAAGATAGAGCAATGAAACTTGAAATGTCTGCTAGAGAAAATAAAGAGGGAATCAATCAAATAATTGGACCAATTGTAGAAGGTATGAAGCAGGCTATTGAAGATGGAAAAAATGTGAAAAAGATTGAAGAACTTACAGAACAGATATTAAGTATAAGCAGTCAAACTAATTTACTTGCATTAAATGCCTCTATTGAAGCTGCAAGAGCTGGAGAAGCTGGCAAAGGTTTTGCAGTGGTAGCTGATGAAATCAGAGTACTTGCAGATTCAAGTAGAAATGCAGCCAATGATATTCAAAATATTAATGAAATGGTGATTGCAACAGTTGAAAAGCTCATAGATAATTCTAATATAATCTTGCAATACATTAACAACACTGTTTTAACAGACTATGATGGCTTTGTATCAAGTGGAAAACAATATAGTGATGATGCTATAAAAATAAATGAAATCATGTGCGATTACTCAGAAAAAACTGAGACATTAAAAAATATTATTGGTCAAATGACAGAGTCTATGAAAGGCATTTCAAAGGTAGTTGAAGAGAGTGCACTGAGTGTAAACCAAGTAGCAGAAAATATGAAAGGTCTTGTTGATGGAATCAGCAACATTCATGAAGAAATTAAGGAAAATGATGACATAGCTAAGC
>USPX01000265.1 GCA_900556665.1 uncultured Eubacteriales bacterium | reverse complement strand
TAAGTTATATTCAAATGCTGCCATTAGATGTACTTAAGATTGATAAATCATTTATTGATCATATCGTAGATGAAAATAGTAAGAAGAATCTAGTAGGTGCGATTATTGCCATTGCACAAGAATTAAATTATAAAGTTGTAGCAGAAGGTATCGAAAAACAAGAACAGATTCAATACTTAAATGAAAAGGGATGTGATTATGTACAAGGATATCTTTGGGGAAAACCATTAATAGAAGCCGATGTTAATACATTATTAGAGGTGTTAACAAAATAGAGCTCAGGCAATAAAAGTGGAGGCTAAAAGGGGATGAAAAAGAAGATACTACTAGTTTTAAGCATAATAATAATTACCTTAGGTATAGGAATAGTAGGTATTGTAAAAAGAGAGAATAATATCAATCATTTAATAAGCGTGGTAGTTGGAAAAGCAGATAAAAGCAGTAAAGAGGATCACTATATCAAGAGAGCATTACAAAAGCATGAAGATGATTTAAGTGAAAAAGAAAAGTTTATAGTGGGGTATGGGGCATATTTAGAAGAGGATTATGATAAGGCACGGGCTTATTTAAGAACATGTTAGCAAAGTACAAATGATTTAATGAAGTTTTATAGTACTGTAGCCCTTATTAAAATCACTTCATCAAATTCAGATGCTAGTGAGTATTTAAGTCTGGTAGAAGATTTAATAAAAAGTATTAAGAATAAAACCTATTTTCAAGGTATGTTAGAAATAGAAGAAACCATACAAAATGCCTTTATACGAGAAGATGGTCGTGAGGCAGTTAAGCGTGCATTAGAACATGTTTTAGAAAATACAAAAGGATTAGCACCACCTATTATATATGATTTAAAAGGTAAGCTGGGCGTTGCATATTTTAATAATGGCAATTATGCCAATGGGATGGAGAAGGATTATAGCCCAAAGTGAAGAAACAGGGGATACATATTTTACGGCTAAAGCTTATATAGATTTAGGGCTTACTTATGGTTTGTTAGGACATTATGATAAATATCGTGAATATATTGAGAAGGGGCTTAATACACCTATTGAAAATGAGCTGCAAGCTCAATTTATCAAATCTTATGGTGCCATTAACTTATATACTTTTAGTTTAAAAGAAAATGATTATGAAAAAGTAGGAAAAATGTTTAGATATGGCGGAGAAGAGTTTGTAGTCCTTATTGAACATCAAAATAGAGATGTATTAATGCAATTAGCCGAAGGGATTAGAAGTAATGTTGAAGGTTATGAGTGGTCAAGACGTCAAGTGACGGTAAGTATTGGTGTAGCCGACGGGGCACCTCTAAGAAGAGATATATTAAATTTAGCTGATCAAAATTTATATAAGGCAAAATCGCAAGGTAGAAATAAAGTAGTTTATGGTGAGTAAATAGAGGATATGTTCATGAAGAAAAAAATGAGGGGTCTCTTTGGAATATGCTTGATTATTGTTATAGCAATAGTCATTGCATATGCTCAAAGGAGGACAAGTATAAGTAAGGTAAATACCAAAGATGAGGTTATAGAACATCTTATAAGTGTGGAAAAGGTGGAACAAGAACTCAATAAAGAGAACCTAGAGGAAGCGAAGCAAGTAGTACAACAAGTAGAAAGTTATTTGAAACAAGACTATGTCAATTATAATGATTTAATTTATTATAATTATCAGTTAGTGAAGGCTAAGCTTGCTGAATTAAATGGTGAACTAGAAGAAGCTATTGATATATATAAAGCAGTATATCAAGGTGAAAGTAGACAACCTAGAAATATACATTAAAAAGATTAGTAAATGCCTTAGATAAGGCAAAGCGTTATGAAGAAGCAAACCAATATGAAGCAGAAATTATAAATTATTATAATGCTGCCTCTGAAGCATTAAATACAGATTATATGGATTATGCATTATATAAATATGAACATAAAAACAAGCTCATAGAGGAAGCTGATAAAAAGCTTCATAGATGCATTTTAGCGACTATAAGTATTCTACTTACAACAATTATCATTTTCGATATTGATCATTTTAAAGCCATTAATGATATTTATGGACACTTAGTAGGTGATAGGGCCATTAAACAGGTTGGAGAACTGAGTAAAACTGTTATCAAAAAACAGGGAAAAGTATTTAGATATGGTGGAGAAGAATTCGTAGGTATTATAGAAAACTGTGTGATAGATGAAGTTTTAGAGATTGCAGAATCTATTAGAACAGTAGTAGAAACTTATGAATGGGAAGAGGGCATGAAAGTAGCAGTAAGTCTTGGGGTGTCACAGACAACAAACGAAATGAGGGACATTTTAGACTTAGCTGATCAGAATTTATATAGAGCTAAAACACAAGGTAGAAATCAAGTGGTCTATAAGTAGTGCTAAATGATAAGAAAATGAAAATTTGAAAGGATGGTTTCGAAACTAGATTCGAAGTCGTCTTTTTATGTAAGAATAGGATGATAAGAAAAATAGAGTAACTTTGGAGGCTGGGGATGATAAGTAAAAACAAAAAATGCGTTTTCCTAATTGGGATAATAAGTATTTTAATTATAAGTACCATATGGACTAAGCTAAAAGAGCAAAGAGTAAATGATATTATTAATATTATTAGAATAGGCAGTGAAAATAATCCGACATATGATCAATTAATAAACCAAATAGTTCTAAAAGAATAAAGTAACCTAAAAAAAGAAGAAAAGCTTTTACTAGGATATAAGGCCTATAAGGAAAAGGATTTCGGATCTTCTAAAGTATATTTACAGGATGCTTTATCAAGTACGAACTATGTTGTGAAATTATATAGTGGCATGGTACTTATTGAGATTTTAGCTGATGAGAAAAATTTAGATGCATTTAATGCTGTATTAAAAGAAGTTTTAACAAATATGTGTCCTACACTTTATAATAAGCACTATTCAGTATTCTTAGACATTATGCTAAAAGCCATTAGTATGGAAGGGGCAAAGGATACTTTACAAGAATGTTTAGAGTATGTGGTTGAAGACACAACATTATTAGAAAATACCATTGTATATGATTTAAAAAATAAGCTATCCGTACTTTATCTTACAAAAGGTAAGTATGCTAGAGGAATAGAAAAGTGTCTAGAAATCATTTCACAAAGTAAAAAGACAGGAGATACTTATTATGCTGCAAAATCTTATATTGATATGGGAACAACATATGTTATGTTAGGTGATAGTGAAAAAGGCTGTGAGTATATTGCAAAAGGCATGAATATGCCTATAGAAGATAAAGAGAAAGGAGCTTATATTAAGACTTATGGTGCCATTAACTTATATGATGCCATATTATATGAAAAGAACTTTGAACAAGTTAAGCAAGTTCAGGAGATATTAAAGGAATATACTAGCGTACTAGACCCACAAACACAGCAAATGACCCATGTAATGGATAGACTATCATTTGCCAGAATTAAAATAGCAATGGGGGAGTTAGAGGGCATATATGAAGAACTTAAAAGTATTGAAGAAGAAATAAATACCGCAGAGGCTGTGAGTTAT
>USPX01000264.1 GCA_900556665.1 uncultured Eubacteriales bacterium | reverse complement strand
TAGCTACCTTATTTTGACCGGTAAGCTGCTTTATTGCACGACTTAAGGCGGTAAGTAGCACATCATTAATAGTGACATTATGCTGAGGGATGAATTCTTTCATAAGTTTGGCTGTTAATTCACTTGACCAATTCACTTGGCAACTGCTATACTTGGTCGCTGCTTGTTTTTGATAAATAATACGTCCTTCTTGTAAATGCTGACATACTTTATCCCAGTAAGCTTTATGGGCTAAAATCGCTTCACTTTGTGTAAATAAACGTACTTGTTTTGCCCACTCTAAATAAGACTGCGTTTTCTGAGGTAACTGTACTGGTAAGCCCTTCAAAATAGCCATATAGGCATGAATAAAGTCTTCAATAATAATTCTAAAGGAAACCCCATCTACAACTAAGTGATGAATAATAAATTGGATGTAATCCTTTTCATTTCCTTTATAAACTACGACCTTCATAAGTGGTCCTTTATAAAGATCTATTGTGCCTTGTAAAAGGCTACTTTGCATTTGAATATATGCTTCCTGCTGCTGAACCGTTTGATGTGATAAATCATATTCATCATAATCATAAAGTGTACCTTCATTAATAGGTCTTATAAACATACCTCCCGCAATCTTAACCCCTCGGAGCATATCATGGTGTGAAACGACTGCTGCTGCTGCTGCCTTTCGAATTGCTGATGTATTGGCCTTAGTAGTCTCTAACATCATGGATTGATTATAATGATTTGGTTTTGTAAGGTGCATGGCATCAAAGGCATACATAATAGGGGTATTTTCAATCTTACCAGTTACTTCTCCTTGCGCAAAGACATTCACCTTAATAGGGGTAATATGTGTGGCAAGCTCTGTAATTGGTACATTTTTAAGGAGTTCACGGACTTTTGTCTCATAGCCATATTCACGTAATTTAGAAACGATACGAATCGCCTTAATCGAATCCCCACCTAGTTCAAAGAAAGTATCTGTGGTACTTACCTGATTGAGGTTCAGCACATTTTCATACGCCTTACACAAAGCAGCTTCTATGTCTGTAGTTGGTGCCACATAGGTTTTGGTATCCATAATCTCTATGGCACTTAAGGCACGTTTATCCACCTTACCATTGGTGGTTACTGGAATCTTCTCAATCTGTGTGATATAGGCTGGAATCATATAAAATGGTAAACGTCCCTTTAAGGTGGTACGAATCTCTTCTATATTTAGTACCTGCTCTGATACAAGGTAAGCATACATTGCCAAATCTCCGCTTAAATCTTTTTGAGCAATGACTGCACAATCATGCACTTGTGGTAAGCTGCGCATGACACTTTCAATTTCACCTAATTCTATTCTAAAGCCACGGATTTTGACTTGTTCATCAATACGTCCCATATAATCGATATTGCCATCTGGTAACCATTTGGCCAGGTCACCTGTGCGATAAAGTTTGCCAGGTCCAAATGGATTATCAATAAACTTCTGGTCAGTAAGCTCAGGCCTGTTTAAATATCCTCTGGCAAGCCCATCTCCCGCAATGCATAACTCGCCTAACATGCCAATGCCACAAAGTGTTTGACCAGATAAGATATAAACTTGCACATTCGCAGCTGGTTTACCAATTGGGATTCTTAAGTGGTCTACCCCTTCATTACATACATAAGTTGTGGCGTTTACAGTGTTTTCAGTAGGACCATAAGTATTCATTACCGTGGTTTTACCTAGCCATTTGCGAATAATATCTGCTTTAAGCTCTGCCCCACCAGATTCAAGGAGTCGTAAGTTCTTAAAATCCTCTGGGGTATATTCCGCAATAAAGGCTGGTGTAAAGCCGGCTACAGTGACTTGATGCTTTGTGAGATATTTAAAGAACGTTTCTTTATCTTCATACATCTTATCTTTCATCACACATAATGTACCGCCTAATAAAATAAGGCCAAAGATTTCCCAGACAGATTGGTCAAATGAGAAGCTGGCAAATTGTAATAAAACATCGTCTTGGCGCATAGCGTATAACGCTTCATAGGCAACAATTAAATTGATTAAACTACGATGTTCAATCATGACCCCTTTAGGTTTGCCTGTGGTGCCAGATGTATAAATCACATAAGCTAAATGCCGTGGCTGATTAATGATTGCTGGATTTTGGGTATCTTCTAACCAAATAGGCTGATGCGGGCGCAAATCAATCATACGAAGTGTGGTGTTTTCTAATTGGGCAATTACTTTAATAGCACTCATATATTCACTTTGGGTTGTTTCCTGAATATAGGTTACTAATGCTTTTGGCTGACAATCTGTGAGCATATAATGAATACGTTCTTCTGGATATTTAGGGTCAATAGGCACATAAGCTGCCCCACTCTTAATAATCCCATAAATACCAATGATCATCTCTAAGCTACGTTCTGCAATAATGGCTACAAAATCATCTGGTTGTACTCCTAATTTTCTAAGATGATGGGCCACTTGATTAGCTTTTTCATTGAGCTCATTATAGGTAAGTTTTTGGTCATCATAAATTACAGCAATATGCTCTGGGTGCTTTTTAACTTGCATTTCAAATAAGTCATTTAATGTCTGATTCTTTGGATAAGGTTTAGCCGTATGATTAAAGACTTGATGAATAGCCTCTTCTTCAGCTAAGGTTGTCAGTTTTAAACGACTAATCGGTGTGTTTAACTGGGTACACATTTGTTCAAGTATCAATAGATAATGGTCTAAAATACTTTCAATAGTTGCTGCTTTAAAGAGCTTCGTACAATATTCTGCACTCAGCATATAACGTTTTTCTGAAGTATAGACATCTATAGATAAATCAAATTTGGCGATTTTTTGTCCAATGGCCATAGGGGTGATTTGCGCAGTGCCCAATTGTAATGGCACTTCTTCATTATTTTGTACTGAAAACATCACATCAAATAATGGATTTCTAGAACGATCACGCTGCGTAACAACTTGTTCTACTAAGGCATCAAAAGGATATTCTTGATTACTGTATGCTTTCATACAGGTTGCTTTCATTTCTTCTAAGAAAGTTTGAACTGTCTTAGTACCAGTTGGATAGCCACGCA
Organism: uncultured Eubacteriales bacterium; assembly: GCA_900556665.1. The sequence goes on along the minus strand of USPX01000264.1, from coordinate 476 downwards.
TAGCTAATGTATTTACAAACATACCGAGCATACTTTCTGTCTCTGGCTGGGTGCGCCCACTTATAATCGAACCCACTACAATATCTTCTTGATGACTGTATTTAGATAAGGTCACCATAAAGCCTGCTAACATGAGAATATACTCTGTTAAACCAAGTTTCTGGCAGGTTGCTTTTAACCTTGCCACTAATTGAGGTGAAAGTTCTTTTTCAAGCACACACCCTGTAAAGTCTTGCTTTTGAGGACGTCTATAGTCATAAGGAAGCTCTATAATTGGGGCCTCTTCTTTAAATTCATTCAGCCAATAAGCTTTTTGATGGGATAAATCACGCTGCTGCGTCCATTCACTATAATCCTTATATTGTAAAGTCAGTTCAGGAAGGGCCTGCCCATTATAGAGTTTTGAGAACTCTTCCATAAAGATTCCAAAACTCATCCCATCACTGGCGATATGGTGCATATCCATAAAAAGTAAG
>USPX01000263.1 GCA_900556665.1 uncultured Eubacteriales bacterium | reverse complement strand
AATATTATTACAATATGTGACAACTTTAATTAAACATTTATTTTATTTTTGATGATTATTACCTATAAAATTTTGTTTCTCATACGCTGCTTACAAAAAAACACCTATACAATTTATTATTATTGTATAGGTGTTTTTATTCTTAATATATTCAAATAGCTAATATTAAATTATAACTTAAACTTGTTAATTTGTGTTTCTAAGTTTTGAACGAGTTTAAGTAATTGTTCTGACCCTTTACCAATGACTTCACTAGATTCTGTAAATGTATTTGTAATATCTGCTACTTCTTCTGTTGTAGCTGCTACTTCTTGTGAAGCACTTGAAATGTTTTCTACTGAACTTACTACTGAATCTTTACGTTGTTTATTATGTACTGAGATTACTGCTAATTCTTCTGTTTTAGGAATAATATTTTCAATAGAAGCTGTCATTTTCACAAATACCTTTAATGTATTTTGGATTTTTTCACGTTGCATTGCCATATCTTCATTCATATTCCCTGTGGCACTGATAATATTTTCTCCTTCTGCTAAAACAGCACCAATAATCTTAGTAATTTCATCAACAGATTGTTGACTTTGTTCTGCAAGTTGTCTAATCTCTTCTGCAACCACGCTAAAGCCTCGCCCAGCTTCACCAGCTCTTGCTGCTTCAATAGCTGCATTTAATGCAAGTAAATTAGTTTGAGAAGCAATTTGTGTAATTGTTGTTGTAATGCCTTGAATAGATGAAATACGTTCATTCATTCGGCTAATATTCACATTAAATTCATCTAATGCTTCATTTACAACTTCTGCTGAATGGTGTAAGCCTTCCATCTCAATCTTACTGTATTTCACTTGATTTTCCATCTCTAAAGCATCTATTACAACAGCTTCAATACTTGTATTCATTGCTTCGATATTATTACTAAGTTGGTCCATTTCTTCATTTACTTTTCCAACTTCCATAGATTGATTTGTATTGCTGCCTGCAACTTCTTGCATTGTTGATGCAATACTCATACTGCCTTGAATCATACGTTCTGAGATTTGCTCTAGTCCTACAGCTTCATTATTTAAAACGATTACATCTTCTTTTACACTACTTAAAAGTGTTTTAAAGCTAGTAACCATTTCTCGAATTGATTGGCTCATAATACCTAGTTCATCTTCACGTTTATATAATTCATCTCTTAGTACTTCTGTAAAGTCTCCACTTGCATAAACTTTAAGTTGAGAGCAGATTAATTTAATTTGCTCACTAAGCTTTCTTCCTAAAAGCCCAATAGCCAATGCCATGAAGAGAACGCCTATACTTGCAACAATAATTAACATTCTATTTAATTCATATACTTCTGCCAAAACAACTCTTTCAGGTACCTCAAAGGCCATTGACCAATTGTTTGAACCTTCAATATTTGTATAAACTACAAATTTATTAATACCATCATTAAACTTTTCAATACCACTTTGACCCTGAATCATTTTTTGTTGAATTTCAGCAATTTCTTGTAATTCTTTTTCTGCTTTAGCAGCTTCGATTAAGTTATATTCTTCACTAACTTGTTCAGGATTTTCTGAAGCAATCACTGTCCCATCGGCATTAAGCATATAAGCAGTTCCTACATCATAGTACTTTAATCCGTCAATTAAAGAAGCTAAATAATCACTATCAAATGTACAAGTAACTGCGCCTATAAATTGGTCACCATTTTTAATTGGTACCCCTGTAAACATGGCATATTGACCTGTTATTGGATTGTATTTAGGTTCATTAATATATGTTTTACCTGATTTAAACACTTCATAGTAAGCACAGTCAGAAACATCATTTTCATAACCATCAATTGAAGTTAAATAGCCTGCTGCATCAATATACCCTAATGCAGTAAGCCCATATTTTTCACTATATAACTCAAAATAAGGCTCTAAATGCTTTACTTTATCAGCCGTACTCATATTAGGATCTTTTAATGTGTCATCATTGGCGATGAAAGTTGGTAAACTTACTCGCTCCTCTAAATTTTTAGTTACAATTTGTGCAGCATCTTTAATCATCTGCTGCATACTTTGTGTTTTAATTGTACGAACTTCTTGATTAATATTCATCCCAATAATGGAAAATGCTGTGCCAAATATGAGTGCACTTACACCTACAGTATATATTAGGATACGGTAAGTAATAGATTGTTTTATTTTTTTTCCCACTGTGACCTTCCCCTCTAGTATGCATTATGTCAATTATATATCGGTCACGCTTTACCATATTTTAGTACTTTTTATTTTTGCAGAACATTAAATTTATTCACTAAAAAAAAAGCTTATAACACTATAAGTTATAAGCCTTTTTGCCCTACCAAATCACTATTCATTTGCGGCTTCTAAATCAATATCCTGACTATAATCTACTTCTTCAAATCCAAAGCCAAACATATGATAAAAATCTTCCCAATAGCCTTTAATATCTGCGAATTCATCGATATTCTCTGTTGTTACCTTATCCCAATTTTCCATAACTTCTTTTTGAACTTCAGGTTGCATTTCATAATCATCCAGACGTATGCGATTCATATCATCCACTTCTAAAGTATTTAATTTATCACGTAATAAACGATCCATTTGTTCAATGCATCCTTCATGAAGTCCTTTTTCCTTCATGATTTTGTAAAGTAATGTAATATATAAAGGTACTACAGGAATGGCAGAGCTTGCTTGGGTTACAAGGGCTTTGTTTACTGAAATATATGCTTTAATATCTTTTTGACTTAACATCTTAGTAATTTCTAAGGAAGTATCATATAAATGGGCTTTGGCTGCACCTATAGAACCTTGATAGTAAATAGGATAAGTAAGCTCAGGCCCGATATATGAAAAAGCAATTGTTTTTGCGCCTTCTTCTAAAACATCTGCCTCACTTAAAGCCTCCATCCAGTCTTTCCAATCTTCACCACCCATCACTTTCACAGTGTGTGCAATTTCTTCCTCTGTAGCTGGTGCAATAGCAGCTCTCGTAATGGCATTGTTTTTTAAGTCTAAATTCTTATTTTCAAAAGGCTCTCCTACTGTTTTTAAAACAGATTTATAAACTGTTCCATCTACCGTTTGACGACGTGGTGCAGCTAAACTATAGATCACTAAATCTACCTTCCCTAAATCCGCTTTAATAAGTGCTATAGCTTCTTCTTTAACTTCCTTTGAAAAAGCATCCCCATTGATTGTTTTTGCATAACGCCCCTCAGCTTGTGCCATTTTTTCAAAAGCCTTTGTATTATACCAACCAGCTGTAGCTGTACGACGTGCTGTTCCTGGTTTTTCAAACATAATACCAAGGGTGTCTGCTTCACATCCAAAAGTTGCTGCAATACGTGTAGCTAAGCCATATCCTGTAGAGGCTCCAATGACTAATACTTTTTTTGCACCTTCCATCTTTCCCTTTGCTTTCACATACGCAATCTGTGCTTTCACATTTGCTTTACATCCTTCTGGATGTGCTGTTGTACAAATATAATCTCTTACCTTTGGTTCAATAATCATTTGCTTACTCCTTTACAAA
>USPX01000262.1 GCA_900556665.1 uncultured Eubacteriales bacterium | reverse complement strand
TTTATTGCTTTTACAAAGTCACTAAGGTTATCCATTAAAAGGAAGTATAGTTTTTTTCTCCGGTGCAGATAATAGAAGCGTTAATAAATTATAGATTAATAATATGAGAGGAAAGGAGAAGAAAACTATGCCTAAACTCAGGTGTAGTGCCACGACTTGCGGATATAATCAAGAGGAGTGTTGCTGTAGAGATGAGATTTATGTTGCGGGGCACGATGCATCGACTGCTAATGAAACTTGTTGTAACAATTTTTATGAGGCTGAGGGGAATGCAAGAGATGTAGTAAGTCAAAGACCTGATGAAATCATTGAAATTGCCTGTGAAGCGCAGCATTGCATGTATAATCAAAATTGTAAATGTCATGCAGATTATGTGGATGTTAATGGTTATGGCGTAAGTAATGCAGAGGATACAGCTTGTGCAAGCTTCTGCACTCAGAACTAAAGTTAAACATTTTGAGATAATTTTGAGATGATTTTAATAGGGTGAGGACTACCAATGTTGGCAAATTTGGTAAATCCTTATACGTGGGAGTTGTATTCTACAGCTCCTTTTTTTATGGTTTAAAGAAATGATAAGATTATTACAAAGATATGATTAAGGTTTGAAATTAGTGGTAAACTTATATACAATAGATAGAGAACATTTGTTTGGTAAAATGAACAGAAGGTCTATTACTATAGACATTGAGATAAGGAGGCATAGGATGAGTCGATTTGAAATCGTTTCGGAATTTAAACCTACAGGAGATCAACCAGAAGCTATAGAGAAGCTGGCACAGGGGTTTATGGAAGGCAATAAATATCAGACGTTATTAGGTGTAACAGGATCTGGTAAGACGTTTACAATGGCAAATATTATTGAGAAGGTACAAAAACCTACTTTAATTTTAGCCCATAATAAAACATTAGCAGCACAGCTTTATAGTGAATTTAAGGAATTTTTTCCCAACAATGCTGTAGAATATTTCGTTTCATATTATGATTATTACCAACCAGAGGCCTATGTACCTCAAAGTGACACATATATTGAAAAAGATTCAAGCGTGAATGAAGAGATTGATAAACTCCGTCACTCGGCTACAGCTGCGCTTTGTGAAAGAGATGATGTAATTGTTATTGCCAGTGTATCTTGTATTTATGGATTAGGTGACCCTATTGACTATGCAGAGCAAGTATTATCTGTAAGAGTAGGCATGGAGATGGATAGAGATGATGTTTTAAGAAGGCTTATCGCCATTCAGTATGTGCGTAATGATATGGACTTCGCGCGTGCTACCTTCCGTGTAAGAGGGGATACTGTTGAAATTATTCCAGCTGGTATGTCTGAGAAAGCTATTCGTATTGAATTCTTTGGAGATGAAATTGACCGTATTGCAGAAATTGATGCGTTAACAGGGGCTGTTTTAGGGTATCGTGAACATGTGGTTATTTTCCCTGCTTCTTTCTATGCTATTTCAGCAGATAAGATGGAGGCGGCTATTAAACGTATTGAGGATGAACTTGTAGAACGTGTAGCTGAGCTAAAATCAGAAGATAAACTTTTAGAAATGCAGCGCCTCACACAAAGAACTAATTTTGATATTGAGATGTTAAAAGAAATGGGGTATTGTTCAGGGGTAGAAAATTATTCAAGACATTTATCAGGAAGGGCAGAAGGGGAAACACCATTTACCCTTTTAGATTACTTCCCAGATGATTACTTAATGATTATTGATGAATCCCATATGACTATTCCACAAGTACGTGCCATGTATAATGGGGACCGTGCAAGAAAAAATGTATTGGTGGATTATGGCTTTAGATTACCATCAGCCCTTGATAATAGACCTCTTAAGTTTGAGGAATTTGAGAAGAAAATTAATCAATTATTGTTTGTATCTGCCACACCGGCTCAATATGAATTAGAACATTCGCTTCAAATCGCTGAGCAGCTTATTCGTCCAACAGGTTTATTAGATCCACTTATTGAAATAAGACCAGTTAAAGGACAAATTGATGACTTATTAGGTGAAATTAATAAGGTAACAGCTAAAGGTGACAAGGTTATGGTAACAACCCTTACAAAACGTATGGCAGAGGACTTAACTAATTATTTACAAGAAGTAGGGGTGAAGGTGAAATATTTACACTCTGATATTGATACATTAGAGCGTATTGAAATTATTCGTGATTTACGTATGGGTGTATTTGATGTATTAGTAGGGATTAACTTACTAAGAGAAGGATTAGATATACCTGAAGTTTCACTTGTGGCTATTTTGGATGCGGATAAAGAAGGCTTCTTACGTTCAGAGACAGCCCTTATTCAAACTATAGGACGTGCTGCTAGAAATGCAGAAGGCCGTGTAATTATGTATGGTGATACAGTGACGCGTTCTATGGCAAATGCTATGTCTGAAACAGCTAGACGTCGCCAAATCCAAGAAGAATATAATGAGGCCCATGGTATTGTACCAAAGACTGTTAAGAAGAAGGTACGCGACCTTATTGTAGCAACTAAAAGCGTAGGAGATACTAAAGCTAAAGGCTCTATTGAAAAAGACCCAGAATCTATGTCACGAGAAGAATTAGAAAAGGCAATGAAGAAAGTAGAAAGAGATATGAAGAAAGCAGCTACAGAACTTCAATTCGAAAAAGCAGCTGAACTTCGAGATGAACTCATTGTCCTTAAACAAGCTTATTTAGGAAAATAAACTAGCTAAAAGCCTTTCCTAATCACATCGTTGATGCTTAGGAAAGGCTTTTTAGTGCGTAAAAAGTAAGGGATTAAGCATAGTGATAGGCAATACCAATACTGCCAGGCCCCACATGAAGCCCAATGACAGGTCCGATATCTTGAACATCTACATGAATGTTCAAACGTTCTGAGAGTTTTTGGGCAAGAGCGTTACCTTCTGCATAAGCATTGATATGATGTACAGTGATGCCTAATAGTTTATGTGTTTCTAAATCTTTCATTAAACCATCTATAAGTGCTTCAATTGCTTTTTTCTTAGTACGAACTTTTGTATAAATATCTGTTTTACCATCATTAACTGTTAAAATTGGTTTGATTTGTAAGAGGTTACCTAAAAGAGCAGAAGCACTGCCAATACGACCACCCTTTTTGAGATAAGTAAGTGTTTCAGGTGTAAATAAGAAACGGCTATGTGTAATGGTAAACTGAGCAGCCTCTACAACTTGTGAAAGGGTTTTACCTTCTGCAGCAGCTTTAGCAGCTGATAAGACCACATAACCGAGTTGCATGCAGTTTGTACGAGAATCAATGAGTTCGATTTGAGCATTAGGGTATTTTTCTAAAATCATTTCTCGTACAAGATGGGCACTTGTATAAGCCCCACTCATTTCAGAAGATAAAAAGATAGCAACAATGCTATGTCCCTCTTTTACAAGGTTTTCAAAAGCCTCATACATTTCAGCTATTGCGGGTTGTGAGGATTTGGGGATTTCAGAGGATTTTTCAAGTTTAGTGTAGAAAGTAGATAAATCTACGTCCAGTTCACGTTCAGTTTGAGTTGGCCAGGTCACCCCTAAA
>USPX01000261.1 GCA_900556665.1 uncultured Eubacteriales bacterium | reverse complement strand
AGAATATACAAGCGCACATATTCAAACACCAAGTGAAAGCTATGACATTGAAATCAAAGCATTAGGTGAACATATGATTTATAATGTGCTGGCAGGAATTGCTGTAGCTGAGGCTTGTGGACTTACTGAAGAAGAAATTAAATGTGGTCTTAAAAACTATGCACCAGCTAAAATGCGTATGCATATTACAAAGGGTATCAATAATATGACATTAATTGATGATACTTATAATGCAAGTCCTGAATCAATGAAAGCTGCTTTAAAGGTTTTAAAAGACTATGAAAGCAAAGGCAGAAAAGTCGCTGTTTTAGGTGATATGTTAGAACAAGGTGAATTTGCCCCAGCCCTTCATGCAAGTGTGGGAGAAGCGGCAGCAGCTTTAGGTATTGATCTTTTATGTGCCGTAGGACCACTTGCGCGACATATTTATGAAGGTGCTAAAAAAGCAGGCAATATTCAAGTTGTTTATTATGAAACAAAAGAAGCTTGGATGCAAAACAAGGAGCAATTTTTACAAGATGAGGACACCTTATTATTCAAAGCTTCTAGGGGCATGCATTTCGAAGAAATGGTAGAAGAGTTAGGAAAGGTGAAATCAGATGGAAAATAACGCATTATATGCAGTTTTAATTGCATTCTTTTTAAGTATATTATTAAGCCCGTTTGTCATTCCAATGTTACAACGTCTTAAGTTTGGGCAAAATGTAAGGGATGATGGGCCAAATAGCCATCTAAAAAAGGCAGGGACACCAACAATGGGTGGTGTAATTATTTTAGCAAGTATGGTGATTACTAGCTTATTCTTTATGAAGGGTAATCGTGAAGTACAACTTATTTTACTTGTAACAGTAGGGTTTGGAATCATTGGTTTCTTAGATGACTATATTAAAGTAGTTAAAAAACGTTCATTAGGACTTACAGCAATGCAAAAAATTGTAGGTCAATTAATCGTAACAATTGCATTTGCTTATTTAATCAATACTTATTTAGGTCTTAATACAGAGATTATTGTACCATTTACAGGTGGTAAAGTATGGAATATGGGCATTTTATATTGGCCATTCTTAGTATTTGCGGTACTTGCTGTAGTAAATGCTGTTAACTTAACAGATGGTCTTGATGGTTTAGCTTCAAGTGTTACGGTATTAGTAGCAACTTACTTTGCAGCAATTGCATTAGGTGTAGGGAGTGGTGTATTCCCAATTGCGGCAGCAGCAGTAGGTAGCTTATTAGGATTCTTACTCTTTAATACTTACCCAGCTAAAGTATTCATGGGAGATACAGGTTCTCTTGCACTTGGTGGATTTGTTATTGCTACAGCATTTGTAATGAAGATGCCATTATTTATTTTAATTGTTGGTTTAATTTATGTGATTGAAAATGTATCTGTTATTTTACAGGTATTTTATTTCAAGAAAACAAAGAAAAGATTATTTAGAATGGCACCTATTCACCATCACTTTGAACTTGGTGGATGGCCAGAGACAAAGGTTGTTGCAGTATTTAGCATTGTGACAGCTATTATGTGTTTAATTGGACTCATTGCAAGATAGACATAAAACATGGTAAAGAGCTAGGGAGGAATAACTCATGAGCATGAATGGAAAAAAAGTATTAGTTGTAGGAAATGCACGTAGTGGAATCGGTGCAGCAAAGCTAGCACATGATCACCATGCAGATGTTTGTATTTATGATGGCAAACCATATGAAAAATGGGATGAAAAAGCAAGGGCACAAATCGAATCACTTAAAGCAATTGGGATTAAGTATATTTTAGGTGGCGAGGTAAAAGTAGAAGACTATGATTTATTTATTACAAGCCCAGGGATTTCATTAGAAATTGAGCTTATTCAATCTGCTTTAAAAGCAGGGGTGGAAGTAACTGGTGAATTTGAATTTGCTGCTACATTTTGTAAGGCACCTATTGTAGCCATCACAGGGACAAATGGTAAAACAACAACTACTACATTAGTGGGTGAAATTATGAAAGCTTACAATGAAAATACTTTCGTAGTGGGGAATATCGGCCGTGCCTTTAGTGAAGAAGTAGGCCACATTCCAGCGGATGGTATCGTTGTAGCTGAAGTAAGTAGTTTCCAACTTGAAACAGCTAAAACATTTCATCCTAGAGTAAGTAGTTTATTAAATATCACACCAGACCATTTAAATAGACATCATACAATGGAAAATTATTGTGCTTGTAAATATAATGTGTTTAAAAATCAAACAGCTGATGAATACTGCGTATTAAATACAAGAGATACTTACTATGAAGAAGCTAAAAAACTTTTACCTTGTAAAGAAATTGCCTTTTCTTTAACAGAAGTGCCTGCATGTGGTGCTTATTTAAAAGATGGGATGTTAATGGAAAATATTAGAGGTGAAGAAGTCGTTATTTGTAGTAGTGATGACCTTTATATTAAAGGTTCGCATAATATTGAAAATGCATTAGCAGCCATAGCAATGTGTCGTGCATTTGGTGTACCAGTAGATATTATTAAAAAGGTACTTACAAGCTTTAAAGGTGTAGAACACCGTACAGAGTATGTAACAAATAAAGGTGGCGTAGATTTCTTTAATGATTCTAAAGCAACAAATACAGATGCAGCAAGAGCTGGTCTTGTAGGTCTTAGTGTACTTAAAAAACCTATTCGTCTTATTGCTGGAGGAATGGATAAACAAATTAGTTTCAAAGAATGGATTGCATTATTTGAAGGATTAGTAGCTAAAGTTTATATCATTGGTGAAACAAAAGCACAAATTGTTAAAGAATGTGCTGAGCAAGGATATTATAATGTAGCAACATTTGAAGCATTCGAAGATGCTATTAAAATGGCTTATGCTGAAAGTCATGAAGGAGATTGTATTTTACTATCACCTGCATGTGCAAGCTGGGATATGTTTGAAAGCTATGAACGAAGAGGAGAAATCTTTAAGGAAATCGTACACAATTTGGAAGGGTGAAATAAATGGGAGTAGAACAATCATCAAACCAAGTACGAAAGAAGAAAAAGACAAGTGTAGCAATGCCTGATTACGTTATGATGGCAGTAATATTACTTATTTTTGCTTTTGGTGTTGTAATGGTATATAGTGCAAGCTTTTATTTTTGCGTAAAAACAATTAGGTATAGGTGGAATAGGAGTCATAGCCATGTTATGGCTTACCTATAGATTTGATTATCATATCTTTTCAGTACCAATTATTAACTGGGCTATTTATTTAACAAGTATTGCATTGTCTGTTTTAGTTATGTTTATCGGAAAAGAAGTAAATGGTGCAAAAAGATGGATTAAACTTCCGTTCGAACAGCAGCTGCAGCCGGCAGAGATTGCCAAGATTGCGATCATATTGTTTATTCCAGCATTGATCTGTACGATGGGAAGAGAGATAAAGACGCTGGAAGGAATTGTGAAAGTACTGGCATGGGGGGCTTTTTCAGCAGCAGTAGTCTTTATTATTACAGAAAATTTAAGTACGGCAATTATTGTTATGGGAATTACGTGTATTATGATTTTTGTGGTACATCCAAAGACAAGAAT
>USPX01000260.1 GCA_900556665.1 uncultured Eubacteriales bacterium | reverse complement strand
ATCTTTTAAAAAAAGATATTCAAGAAAGAATTGAATATTATAAAGTACAATTAGATCCATATAAAGATATTCTTGATTCAATTCACGAGAATATAAACAAGTAGTTGATTAATATGCTGAATAATCATTATTAAAAATATAATATTATAACATAATAACACTAAGAAGTAAATAAAAAATCTTAGTGTTATTTATTTTTACGGAAATTACTTTTAGTTTATATTAATATATATCCATAGCAACAAGACAGCTAAATAAAAATATCATTAAGGAGGAAATTGCTATGGCTATAAGAAGAACTGAAAGGAAACCATTAATAGTACCAGATTGGTACAATGAGAAAGAAAGAGAAATGAATTTAAAGAATCAAGTTATTACTAATGAAGATTCGTCACAAGAGATTCAAGTAGTAGATAAAGTGGTTCAAGTGATAGAGAATAAAGAAATTTCAGATGGAAAAGAGATTCTTGAGGTAGAATTGGTAAATGATAAAGAAGACAACATACCACAAGAAGATGATTTTGAAGAAGTAGATAATAAGTTAAAGATCTCTAAAAAGTTAGGACAAATGATTTTTGATGGTGATAAGACTGCAAATTTACTAAAACTAGGAATTCCAGAACTAAATATAGATACAGGAAAGATAACACTTCCTCTTACTACAACTTACATGGGTCAAACAATTGAATTGAATGTTCCAAAAGATAGAGTAGCTAGTAAAAGAGAAATCATTAAACTTAGTGCTGATGGAGCAGATGTAAATGAGATAAATGCTAAACATCATATAAATGCGATTTCATACCAAGAAAAACATCTTGGAATGATGCGAAACATACATAGCGAAATAGGTTATTGTATGTACAATGATAAAGAAGTGTTTAAACTATATGATGCAATAAATGTAGATAGTAGGTACTGTGGTTCATTAGACATTAAACCAAAAGGAACATTAGAAGATTACTTAAAAGACATAAAAAATTTAGTAGCACCATATACCAATATGTCGTTAGCATTTGCATTAGGAGTAAGCTCAGCAGTAGTTGCTAAGTTAAATAGAGCAGGTGAAGATATACATACGTTACTTGCACATTTTGTAACTGGATCAAGTAAAGGTAAGAGTACGGCAACAATGTTAGCAATCTCTGTTTGGGGTAATCCGAATCTAGGAGCAGGTGGATTATACAATACTTGGAACTCTACAGAAAATGCACTAATAACTTCACTTACAGGTAATTATGGAGTAGCCTATGCATTAGATGAATTGTCAATGTCTAAGATAGAAGATACTACAAGCTTAATCTACAAAATTACTAGTGGAAAAGATAAAGACAGACTTACAAAGGATATACAATTAATGAAGTCAGGAACTTGGGTAACTACAATAATTTCTAATGGAGAGGCATCTATATTAGGCAAAGCTAATAATAATGATGGATTAGAGATAAGGACATTGGAGTTACAAGGAGTTGTTTGGACAGAAGATGCAAAGCACTCTGATGAAGTAAAAGCATTAACTAATAGAAACTATGGTGTTTTTGGACATAGTTTTGCTAAAAAATTGGTTAAATTCTCAATAGATAAGTTAAAAGCATTATTTAGAGAAGAAAAGAAAAAATTCATAAATAAATTAAAGAAAAATGAAACAATAGACAACCTGATTGAAAGAACAGCATCTAAGTATGCTGTAGTAACATTAACTGCAATGCTGATAAATTTAGGATATAAAGATTATGGAATCAACTTAGACATAGAAGGAATAAGAGATTTGTTGATAGATACAGAGATAAACAGCATACAAAGAAGAGGGGTTAATAAAAAAGCAGAAGACTTCATACTACAATACGTAGAGCGTAATGCATCTAAGTTCAAATGTGGTAAAGATGGTAATCCAAATGTAGATTACTGGGGAAGTAGAAAAGAGCTTCCAGGTGGAGAATTGGAGATTACAATCTTAAGTGATAGATTTGAAGAGATAATGAAAGAAGGAAAATTTGAAGATAAAAATGTTGTACTAAATCAATTGAAAGAAGAAGGAAAGTTAGACTATGAAGAAGGTAGACTAAGTAGAAAGAGAAAGATAAACGCTATAGCAACACCAGTGTATGTAATAAAACTTAAGTTAAATGAAAGGTAAAGTTAAATAGTGGAAATTTAGCTCTAAGCGAGTAATTGTAATTAAATAGAACGTTAAAGTAAGAGGTGCAAAATGGACAACATAGGGAAAATGACTGAGATAGATGTTAAATGTAGCGCTGTGATTGAGATACTTAGTGATGTAATTCAAAGTTACTTAATAAAAGAAAGTTCTGATAGAGAAAAGATTGAACAATAGACATTTAAAGGTAGAACGTGAAAAACACGTTCTACTAAATAAAATTCACATAGTAGAAATTTAGTAATAGCAATAAATTGATAGTAAAATCCACATTTTCACGTGAAAATTAGAATAAATAATAAAAATAAAATAGAAATAAAGATTAATTAAAGAAAGAATTAAATAGTAATAGAAATATAAATAATAACTTAAAAATAACGTGAAAACGTGAGAATTAAGGCTATAGCATTGAAAATACATGATTCTTAATGTGAGATTAAATGTGATTTCTAAGTGAAAAAATTAGATTTAAGAGTTAAAGTAAAAATTTTAAATTAGATAGATAAAATAAATAAAAATAAACTACATTAAAAAATAGCGTGAAAACGTGAAAATAGTAATAAATACAATGGAATAAAACAATTTTAGACGTGAATTTAAGTGTGAATTAAATGAGAAATACAACACATAACAACGTAATTTGGGATAAACATCAATACTAGGAGGGAATTGACATGAGTAAAAAAGTTGCAATCTACTGTAGAGTGTCAACAGTAGAACAAGCAGAAGAAGGGTACAGTATTGACGAACAAAGAAGAAGGAACATAGAATACTGTGAAAAAGAAGGGCATGAAGTTTTTAAAGTCTACGAAGATAGAGGAATAAGTGGTAAAAACATTTCAGGTCGACCAGGGCTTAAAGATCTTTTGCAAGATGCTAATGCAGGAAAATTTGATTTAGTAATAGTTTGGAAACTAAATAGAATAAGTAGAAAACTAATAGACATACTTAACATAGTAGATACATTAGACAAAAATAAGATAGCATTTCGTTCTTTAACAGAAAGTTTTGAAACTGAAACTCCAGCAGGAAAGCTACAACTTAACATCATGGGAGCAATAGGAGAATTTGAAAGAGGGACTATAGCGGAAAACGTTAAGATGGGGATGATAGCAAGAGCTAGGGAAGGTAAATGGAATGGCGGCAAGGTGCTTGGATACGACATAGTAGAGATACCAAGTGAAGGGAAAAAGAGAAAAGAAACCAAGTTAGTAATAAATGAAAAAGAAGCAATGACAGTAAGAAGAATATTTGAGTTATACAGTGAAGGACATGGATACAAAGCAACTGTAAATAGAGTAAATCAAGAAGGTCATAGAAGTAAGAAAGGTAATCCATTTGCAACAGCTACAATAAAAGAGATACTAAAAAATCCAGTCTACATTGG
>USPX01000259.1 GCA_900556665.1 uncultured Eubacteriales bacterium | reverse complement strand
GAAAAAGGAGGAGAGCGTATGAAAAGCATTAAAAAAGTGTTTGTTTTTATGATGGCCTTTGCATGTGCTATGTGCTTCAACATAGGTAATGTGGGCATTGTAAAAGCAGCCGAGCAAAGCTTAACACCATCTCAGGCCTATGCGAAAGCAATGCAGCCAGGATGGAACCTTGGAAATACCTTTGATGGCTTTGACACCAATGGTGACAGAGGTGAAGAATCTTGGGGAAATCCAAAAGTAACAAAAGAGCTGATTCATCAAGTTAAAGCAGAGGGCTTTAATAGCATTCGTATGCCTTTCACAACAATGATGCGAACAGGCAGCGCACCAGATTACAAAATTGACCCTGCATTCTTAAATCGTTATGCAGAAGTTGTAAACTGGGCACTTGATGAAGGACTTTATGTTATGGTGAATGTACACCATGATTCTTGGAACTGGGCTAAAAACATTGGCAGTGACGATGGTAGCGCTATGGCACAATACAAAGCAATCTGGATGCAGCTTGCAGATTACTTTAAAGACTATCCACAAGAAGTATGTTTTGAAACATTAAATGAGCCACAATTCTTAGGTTCAGATGCAGCTCAAATTCAAATCAATGAACAAGTTAATGAAGCATGTTATGAGATCATTAGAAAATCTGGTGGTAACAATAAAACTAGAATGATTGTTATGCCAACACTTAATACAAACGATAGCGAAGACCGCGTAGCAAGCTTATATAACACAATCAAAAAACTAGACGATCCTAACCTTATTGCCACATTCCACTATTATGGACCATGGGCATTTGGTGTCAATATTGCAGGCCGTACAACATTTGATGATTGGGTACAAAGTGAAGTAGAGAGTGCAATTGACCGTGTTTACAATGGCCTTTGCACAAAAGGTATTGGTGTGGTTTGTGGAGAATATGGACTTCTTGGCTTCGACTCAGACTTAGGCACTGTAGAAGAAGGGGAAATGCTTAAATACATGGAATACCTTGGTTACTATACAAACCTAAAAGATATTACAATGATGCTTTGGGATAATGGGCAACACCTTAGTCGCATCAATTATACATGGTCAGATCAAGAACTCTTTGACATGATCAAAGCAAGCTGGACTGAAAGATCAGCTTATACAACATCAGACCATATTTACATTAAAAAAGGTGCCCAAATCAAAGATGTAACACAAAAGCTTACTTTAAATGGCAACACATTAGTAGGTATTACAGATGGCAATAAAGAGTTAGTTTTAGATGAAGATTATACAGTAGCTGGTGACAACGTTACAATTAAAGCAAGTTACTTAAAAGATGTTGTAACAAATACATATGGTAGAAATGCTACACTTACATTCAAATTCTCAGCAGGTAAAGATTGGAATGTCTATGTAGACTTCTACAATCGTCCTATTATGAGCGATGTACAAGGCAGCACAAGCAGTTTCATAATTCCTGTACAATACAAAGGGAATATGATTGAAACATTTGAAGCGGTAGATAAAAATGGAAATGCAGTAGGTCCTCAAAACTGGACAACTTACAAAGAATTTGGTTATAACTTATCACCAAATTACGCAAACAATACTTTAACAATTAAAGAAAACTTCTTTAAAGAAACAAATGATGGCGCATTTACATTTAAAATACATTTCTTAAGTGGAGATGTTGTAAACTATGATATGGTGAAAAACGGTAACACTGTAATAGGTACAGCAACTGAAACTTATGAAGATGAAGACAACAAAGATGAAGATAACAAAGATGAAGACAATAAAGATGATACTGAAGTAGTAGAAATGGGCATGAGCCTTGAGCAAAGTGGCCCAGCTAATAACGCTGTATTTACAATTAAAGTAGCAAGTGATGAAGCTATTGATTTATCAAAAGTAGCCATGCGTTACTACTTTACAAAAGCGGATACAAAAGAAATGAATTTCTGGTGTGATAATGCAGGACTTTCATTAAATGAAGCACCATGGTACGTAAGCATTGGTAGCGATGTAAAAGCTAATTTCGTAAAAACAAATACAGGTTACTATGTAGAATTAACAATGGCAGGCGTAGAGGCAAGTGTAAAAAATGGTACCCTTACATTACAAACACGTATGGCTAATTCAGACTGGAGCGGTATGCTAGATTTAGCAGCAGAAAAAACTGAATTATATTATGAAGGAAATCTTGTAAAATAAAAGTTAAATTGCAAAGGTTGTGTAGTAAAAATAATAGGTGACATGGTATACCCCCAAATATCATGTCACCTATTTATTTGTATAAATAAATTAGCTTAAATTGCTAATGTTTATTGAAAATAATATAAATTCGTGATATTTTAAAAAGTAAGAAATATAAAAATAGGGAGGGTGTTGCATGAGCAAGAAATCAATTATTATTTTAATGCTAACTACTTTTTTAGTAACGGCTGCAGTAGCTTTTGGTGTGATATTTGTAGTATTTAATGGTAGTGCATTTGGGGAAAAACCAGATCAACAAAGAGTGCTTATTGATAAAGGGTACTTTAATACGAAGACTGAGAAGAATGGAGCCGTACATATTGTCACTACAGGATGTAAAGTGTATTACAAAGCACAATATAAAGCTAAAATTAATAAACAACTTTCTAAGTACACTGAAGATATTAATGCAATCATTGGGGATTATTTCAGAACAAAAACATTAGAAGATGTTGGACAAGAAGGATATTTTGAAGATACAGCACTTTATGTGAAAGATGAAATCAATGCAATACTCAATGAGCACATTGAAAGCAAAGATGGATTACCTATTGAATATGTAAGTAAAGTTATATTCTTCAATACTGTATATCAATAAAAATGACAAATTCATGGTTAATAAACTTACAAAAATAATTGTTAAAAATTGGATGAAGTTACAAAGCATAAAATCAAGTATCCTGCACATAATAGTATTGTACAGAGGATGTGATATGTAAGACATATCAGATGTGACGTACAGAAGTTAGGAGATGGTACCGTTGGAGATTAAAATGCAGTAGCAAATTGATTTTGCACAAAGATATCAAAACCTAATTGAATACCTGGAAAAGGGTACTTGGTATGTGATTAAGGCTTAATGGAGAAGTAGTTACTGTACCGTTAGGGTAAATACTTCAATCATGGGGGCTACCCAAAGTCAGCAAACATTTGCGAGTATTATCCTATTGAGAGTGACGAAGAATTTAAGTATAACACAAAGCCACAAAAGTAGAGCCTTAGCAGGAGATAAAGAGGGTGTTTACATTATGCTATACTGCTAATTGTATTAGCAGTATACCGATAATGTACACCCTCTTTTTCTATAAAAAATTTATATAATAAAAGTATATTTTAATTGAAAAGTATTGTAAAATTAAAATTATATTTAAGATGTTTGTGGGGGTTGTAATGAGATTTAAGATTGACATTAAGAAGGAAATAGATTTATTAAATCGCGATAAATCATATATTACACAAATTATTAGGTTAGCAGAGCAAAACTGGTGTGAACATACAATGGAGGTTAAAGGTTTACTTGAAGCTGTTTTATTAGAGGCAAGTGAATATAAAAACCAAGAAGATTATGAAGCAATTTATGTTAAGACCATTA
>USPX01000258.1 GCA_900556665.1 uncultured Eubacteriales bacterium | reverse complement strand
CAGCCTACAAAAGTTGCCCCTACTGTCATACCAAGTGCTAATCCTAAAAATGCTTTTTTTAATTTTTTCATATGTATATCCTCCTAAAATTTCTAGTATTTATTATGTAGTCATTCTGTTTTACTTTGAGATCTATTTATTTAATGATTTAATTGATGTGCTATATAATTCCCTACTGCTTGTACAATACTTACAAGTATTAATAAAATAATCACAGTTACGATCATAATATCTGTTTTAAAGAATTGATAACCATATTGAATCGCAAAGTGACCAATTCCACCACCTCCAACAGTTCCTGCCATAGCTGAAAAGCTAATTAAACTAATAATAGATAGTGTAAGGGCATGGACAATGCCGCCTAAACCTTCTGGTAAAATGACACCTGTTATAATTTGAAATGGACTAAGCCCCATAGCTTTTGCGGCTTCAATAACCCCTTTATCAATTTGATAAAGGGCTACTTCTACTTGTCTTGCAATAAAAGGAATAGTCCCTACTACAAGTGGCACATATGCTCCTTTAAGCCCAATGCTTGTTCCCATAACAAATCTTGTAAATGGCACAATAGCTGCAATTAAAATTACAAATGGGATACTACGTAGTCCATTAACAACTTTTGAAACAATACCATACACTGCTTTATGTTCTAAAATATGCCCTGGACTTGTCGCTAATAATAAAATCCCAATAGGTACACCAAATAGTGCTGCCACTACAGCTGATATGCCTACCATTTGAATAGTTTCTCCTAAAGCTTTCATCATATCTGGGAAGAATGCCACTACATTAGGCATGATTTGCACAAGTAATTCTTTCATCCTCTATAACCTCCAATTTAATCTCATGTTGTTTTAAATAATCTATAGCCCCTTCAACGGCTTCTCTTGTTCCTTGTAAATCTATTACTAAATTACCTACCCAAGTACTTTGTAACTTTTCAATATTGCCTACTGTAATATTGGCCTCGATATCAAACTTTCTAGAGATATCTGATATTAATGGTTTACCTGAGTTTTCGCCTATATATCTAAGGTGTAAAAGTCTTGCAATATGTCCTTTAACTGGCACTTTAAATCTTTCATAGTGAAAATCTTTTGTGATAAATTCCTTTGTAATATGACTTCTTGGTCGTCCAAAGACTTCAACTAAAGAACCTGTTTCAAGGACTTTTCCTTTTTCCATAACTGCTACCTTTGTACAGATTTCTTTAATCACTTCCATTTGGTGGGTGATAAGTACAATTGTAATGCCCAGCTTATGGCGAATATCTTTAAGTAATTCTAAAATTGCCCTTGTTGTTTGTGGATCTAATGCTGATGTCGCTTCATCACATAGTAAAATCTTAGGATTTGTAGCTAGTGCTCTTGCAATGGCTACTCTTTGTTTTTGCCCCCCACTAAGCTGTGATGGATAAGACGCCGCTTTATCTTCGAGCCCCACTAAACTAAGTAACTCTTTCACACGTTTTTCTTTTTCACCTTTACTTAACTTTAAATAATTAAGTGGAAAGGCTACATTCTCAAATACATTTTTACTATGCATTAAATTAAAGTGTTGAAAAATCATACCAATATCTTTTCTTACGTTTCTAAGTTTCTTTTCACTGTATCTGCTAATTTCTTCATTCCCTACATAAATCTGACCCGAAGTAGGTTTCTCTAATCCATTTATACAACGCAGTAGCGTACTTTTCCCTGCTCCGCTATAACCAATAATGCCAAATATATCACCAGACTCTATATGTAATGACACGTTATCTAAAGCTTTTACTTCCTGGGCTTTTTGCAAAAATGTCTTTTGCACATTCTCTAATCTAATCATCTTGTCCTCCTGCTACTTTTTTGTAATCAAAAAACCCCGCCTCTATAAGCGTATATGCTTATAGAGGCGGGGCATTATATCCACGCGTTACCACTCTATTTCATTTGTATCTCACGATTACAAACCTCTTCAAGTACGACATATTTTATGCTGCTTATTCTACACATTTCATATGTTTATACTCTATCGCTATAACAGGCGAACCTGTTGTAACCTAAATCCTTACAAGGGTTCGATTACACTGCTCCAAGACCATCTTCAGTTTATTATTCTTTGCTTCTTCTCAGCACACGAAGCTCTCTGTAAAAGACATCCTAAACTTACTCTTCTTTTCGTTGCATTTGCTATTTTTAAGTTATGGACATCTTAACATAAATCATTTTTAATTAGCAATACTTTTATTTTATTTTTTAAAAAATTTATTTATATTTTACATAATTATTTTGAGTTGCAAAATTTTTTCAGCACAATTACACGATATTTGCCTCCCTCTATCTCATGCAATTACTTTTGTATTTAGTCTAAGTTCTACATAACTTGCTTCAATCTGTGCTGGGTCTGTTTCTAATATATTGCCGTCCCATGTAATAAGCACTTCATCGCCGCCTTGAATATTTGATAAATCTATTCCTTTAGGTACAGTTACATTAAAAGCTCCTGGGCAGCTATCTTCTCTTGAAGAAACTAACAATGTATGTTCATTAATTTCTTTTACAACAGCTCCCATTGTTTCACCCTCTAATTTGAAAATGGCACCATCTTCAATAGGTACCCCCATTCTTTTATTAATAAGTGATACATCAGATGATTCATCAGCTATAAAGATATACTGATTGTCGTCATCTTTTTTAAATGTATAATGATACTTACCATCTTCTGTAGAAACGATCAGTTTATCGTCTTTAACTTCATAATCTCCTACTGCATAATAAGAACTTAACGCATCATACGAAAAACCAAAAGTACCATCTGAGAATAAAGTTAAATTAGGTATTTCTCTTTCTTGCTGTCCATTTACCACCATATAATAACACTTAAGCCCCCTTGGCACTTCTACCTTCTGAGGTATATCATCTATTACGCTCTTAGATGGTGGCACTAAATTAGGTTCATTCTTACTACACCCTATAAATGCTGTCATTCCCCATATTGCTACACATAAGCTCATTACTACCTTAAACCCCTTCATATTAAAAAACTCCTATCCTAATTTACAAGTTACTACTTTTTATCTACTCAGCAATAAATTTAATATCCTCAATACTGTCTATTATTTTCAACATTAATTCTATTCCTTTTTTCTTACCAAATGGTACCTTAGCAAACTTTTTCTTATATTTTCCTTCTCTCCAAAACTCTCCTTGCTTATCAAAGTTTTCTACCATTGTCCCTTTCTTATCTTGAGATAAATAAAACTTACCTTCACTTTTATTATCTAATATATCTATGTACATTTTGATTTTTAGTAAGACCTAGTCTATCTATTTGCTTTTTTGTATTATTCTTTTTATAGATAGTTATTTAAGATAATTTATTCTAATAATACGTACCTCTCAATTTTTTGATTTGTCATTATACCACTTTCTATTATAATATCAGTATCTTTAATTGAAATACCTTCATCATCTTTATATATTCCTATTATGAATTGTGTTAGATTTTTAATTTTAGTACCTGGCTTTATAACTTTATCTAACTTTTTTGTATATTCAGTATAAACCATATCTGAATCAATATCTTCTTCAATATTAAATACATCTTCTTCTCTATCTTTC
>USPX01000257.1 GCA_900556665.1 uncultured Eubacteriales bacterium | reverse complement strand
AGGGATGATGGCAGCTATGCTTTATAATGTATGCGCCAGCATTTTACGTGCAGTAGGTGATACAGTAACACCACTGATATTTTTAATTATTTCAACTGTATTCAATGTATTTTTAGATTATGTATTTATTTTAGGTTTAAAAACAGGTGTAGAAGGGGCAGCATATGCTACCGTTATTTCACAAATAGGTGCAGCAGTATTATGCTTTATTTACATGTGGAAGAAATATCCTATATTACATTTGAAAAAAGAAGATTTTAACAAAGAAGCAGGTCTTACAAGAGAACTTTTAAGTTCAGGTCTTTCTATGGGACTTATGCAATCATTTGTTTCCTTTGGAACAGTGGCACTTCAAAGTGCAATTAATAACCTAGGGGTTAATATAATTGTAGCCCATGCAGGTGCAAGAAAGGTGACAGAAATCTTTATGTTACCATTTAGTGTACTGGGTATGACCATGGCAACTTATTGTTCTCAAAATCTAGGTGCCAATAAACCAGAGCGAATTAAAAAAGGCTTATGGCAAGCCTTAATCATGGCATGGATATGGTGCGGTCTAGTAGTTGTAGCAAGTTACACAATTGCACCAAGTCTCATTAGAGGCATTACAGCTACTAAGATAGACGAAGTTGTAGAAACAGGAAGCTTATACTTACGTATTGATACACTTTTATACTTCGTACCAGCAGCTATTTGTATTATAAGAAACTCACTCCAAGGTATTGGTGATCGCATTACACCAATCTTCTCCAGCGCCATCGAACTTGTAGGCAAAGTTATTATAGCCATTTGGCTCACCCCAATTCTAAAATATATGGGAATCATTCTAGCAGAACCTATTGTATGGGTACTCATGGTAATCCCACTTATTATAAGAATATTAACTACTCCAAAACTAAAAACAACAAAACCAATAGAAGCAAGCTTATCCCAATAATAAAACAAGAGGTACCATGCATATTACTATGCAGTACCTCTTGTTTTTTTCTATCTCTCTTTAATCTTCCCAGCAAAGCAGAAAATGTTTTACCTCACAGTATTATCTACTAGTATTACACCTAGTCCCCACCCAAACATACGCCCAGTCTAGCCAGTTGTGCAAATGTAAGCTGTGGTAGGGGTGTGGTGTAGGCTACCTGTGGAGTAAATTGAAACACTCGCTTTATTGTGCTGTACGCTTAGTGAAGATAATAAAAGAGTTTTTAGCCCAAATGTCCCAGCAAAGCAGAAAATGTTTCACTCCACAGTATAACCCACCAGTCCCAACCAAAACTTACGCCTAGTCGCCCGTAAGTTTTGCAAAAAAGAGACGGGAGTAGTGGCTGATACTAATCTACCTGTGGAGTAATTTGGTGATAGTCTTAGAGAAGATAATCAATGTGCTCTTAGGACGAGTGTCTGAGCGAAGCGAGTTTTCGTCCGTTACATTGATTATCGAACTTAGACTATCACAAATTACGGAAGGTGTAGATAGTATCAGCCACTACTCCCGTGGCTAGTTGTAATAACCTTACAAAGACACATTCACCAGGATCCCTAATGTTGCAAGTGAGCAATAATAGTTATTGAGGGCTCTAGGATTTTTTGCAAGTTTCATAAAGTTTTCATATGTAACATCGTTAGCTTGTGATGAACTTGTAGCAAGGGCTTTGTTTTGTTCTGCTAAAAGAGTAGATTTAGTTGTAGTAGTTGCCATTTTGGTACTAACAGCTGTACGATTAGCGATGCCAGTTAAAATATGTTTAGTAAATGAGCTATTCTTAGCTAAAGCTTCATTTAATTTCTTTTCATCAAGCTTTAAACTACCATCATTAGTTTTAGAAATACCAATGCTAGCAAGCTCTGTAGCATTCACAGTGGTTGCTACTTTATGAGAAGCCTTAATTGTATTAAGACGTGTGGTACTACTTGTAGAATGAGCATCTAAGAATTTAGTTGTACTATTATAAGCTGCAACATAATCTTTAGTTGCAGCAACAATATCAGTAGATTTGTCTTCTTGAGCTGTTAAAGCAGATTTAAGCTTAGTAATTGCCTGATCTAAGTTAGTATAGTTTGTATTAAAATTAGATAAGAATTTAGTAGCTTTAAAAGTAGTCTCAGAAGAAGTTACCTTTTGATCGGTATGCCTATATTTAGCAGCGATAGCATATTTACTAAGGGTATTATAATGATTAATTTGAGATATAAAATTAGAATAGTCATTATTTGGACGATGAGTCGATAAGCTATTTATATAGAAACTATTCATATAATCACCTCCTTTATTTATATATCGGAAAAACGAAATAATAGAATATATTGGAAGTAGATTAATATAATTATAATGTAATAAGTGCCTAAAAAAGTAATAGTTGTCTATTTTATAAAGGAGATGATAACTGTGAGCAAGGAGAATAATAATTGGCTTGTTAAATTGGATTATGATTCTAAGAAAAAGCTTACAACTAAGAAGGCTAAAAAAGAGGCACAAACAATGGTTTTTATTAATACCAAAGTAAAAAATATAGATTATGAGAAGAAAGTAACCTTTCATTATCGTGATAGTAATTCAACAGCTTGGAAGGAACATGATGCGAAATTTAATAAGATTATTAATAGTGAAGAAGAAATATGGAGTGATATCCTAAAGTTTAAGGGTGAGTATGTAGAATATGCCATTAAGTATGAGGTAGGTGGTCATACATACTGGGATAATAATGGCGGAAAAAATTATAAGACCTATCGAGATGGTGTAACTATTAAATAAGTAAAACGGATGCTGCAAATAGGTCCTCTAACCCACCACTACCTCAGCTGGTATTTGGACACCTTGGAAGACAATAAAAAAAGTTAATGTAATGATCTTGATAGTAAATATAGAAGTTGATGTATTTATAATGTTAATATACTTGTATATAAATGCTAAATAGGGTGTCGTAAGGTTAATAACAATTTTACGACACCCTATTTTTGCTTTGTTTAAAATTATTTAATAAATATGTATAGTTTAAAAATATTGACAAATATAAGATGGAAAAGTATAATAGGAGAAATTTATCAAATTCTAGGGGGAAGAGATTATTATGAAACATAAGGGAACACAAACTATTGAAACAGATCGTTTAATATTACGTCAGTTTAAGATAAGTGATGCAGCAGATATGTTTAAAAACTGGGCAAGTGATGATGAAGTGACAAAGTATTTAACTTGGCCAACTCATTCAGATATAGCATGTAGTGAAGCTGTATTAGCTGATTGGGTAGCTAGCTATGTTAATGAAGATAAATATGAATGGTGTATTGAGCTTAAAGAAATTGGGCAGGCCATAGGCAGTATAGGTGGCTTTGATATTAATGACAAGGTGGAATCCGTAGTAATTGGCTATTGCATCTCAAGAAAGTATTGGCATCAAGGCATTGCTTCTGAAGCGTTAGCTGCGATTATAAAATATTTCTTTGAAGAAGTAGATATGAAACGTATTGTCTCATATCATGATGCAGCTAACCCTAATTCGGGTAAAGTTATGCAAAAATGCGGTATGACTTACGAAGGAATAGGACGAAAATCAGATTGGAATAATACAGGTGTTTGCGATACAGTTTATTATGCTATTTTAAA
>USPX01000256.1 GCA_900556665.1 uncultured Eubacteriales bacterium | reverse complement strand
TAGATATAGTATAAATAATAAGTGATATATATGCAGTTAATACCTGCATGGATTATATAAATTAATGGTTAATTAGAGATTTTAATAATAATTTTAGGCAATAATACGGAGTTTTTGCGCCCAAATTTAGGATTAAGGTCCAATTAACTCTTAAAAAATATGATCCAGGAGGAATTAATCATGTCAAAAGTATACATATCACAAGAGGTAGTAAGTAGATTAGAAAATGCAGGTTGGGAAAAAGTAAGAATATTGGGTTCAAGGGTACAATATATGCATCCAGTAATTAAAACAACCATCATCTTACCACTAGATCCACAAGGTATACTTACGGAGCGCAATGCAAAAGAGATTTTTAAGATTGCAGATTTAGAAAAGTAAATCTAAGATTTTTATAATGATATATTTCAATAAAAAGGTACTTTATAGTGAACTATAGAGTGCCTTTTTTATTTTTTTAACATATAAGTTGACACGTGCAAAATACGTGCTATAATAATAAATATATAAAACACGTGTAATACACGTGCTTAATGTGAAGGTGAGACGAATTTATGATACATTCTGATATAGCGTATTGGAACGGCATATTAGATACTGTTGTAGAGAATATAAATCAAGGTAAAAATGTCATTATTTCTTTAGCGGTTACAGCAGATATTAAGGAGATTAGGCATTTATAGAATTTCCATTAACGAATCTATAATAATCAAATGACAATTTTATAAATAACTTATGATGACAGAAGATAGGAGAATAACATGAGATTAACTAATACAAATGGCAAGAAGCTTAATTTATATCTTACAGTAGAGAATTTAGAAGCAGTTGAATTACCATATTTATTCTTACATCATAGGCAAAGCACATTAAAAAGGCACCAAAACATTATTAATAAAGTGATTCAGAATAAGTTAAAAGATGAATGGGGCATTACATTAGATCATATTCATTGCTGGGAATATAGGGCAGAAGCACTAAAGTGTGAAGAAATCGGTCAGATATCATGTGAGCGAGAAGTTGTTGTATTTATACAAACCGATCATCTCATATTGTTTCGCATAGAAGGAGGTGATATAGGGCAACCTGACGTCACATTTATAGAAACAATGGATCAAGTAAAACCTGAAGACCGTGTATTAGCTATTGTACCACGTATAGTAGCAGAAGATTTAATACATATATATATGAATTACAGTAATCAGGGCGTATATTTAGGTGAAAAAATTGAGATGAAAGCGCATATTATGAGACAAATGCAAGCTATAGAGCTAATAGATACAATCTTTAAAGGTAAGCATCCTTGCAGTTCGGGCAAGCAAGGTGCAGCACAAATTAAAGCAATATTAAGTTTGTTAGTTTTAAAAGATTTGTATACTGAAGATGAAGTGGCAATTCAATGGGTCAAACAGTTATGTCACTATGAAAGGACGCATGGAAGCCTTGCATTATATGATATAGCAACTTGTTATCAGGAATTAACAGGAGATGAATCTATAGAAATGACACCACAGGTACTGGAAATTCTAAGACAAGTAGATAAGGAAGATTTTCCAACTAGTTATAATATCTTAAGATGGTGGATTAAAGGGGTTGTAGTACAAGGAAAGATAGAAGAAGAGGATTTTAATCCCCATGAATATAATAGGCTGCTAAAGGAACAATATATGGAAGAATGGGGAAAAATCCATAAGCAAATAGTTCAAAGCGTTTATGAGGATGATTTGCAGACATTCTTAAGCTATTGTAGCCAAATTGGGGATCAGGATATCCTTAGAAAAATTATGGAATATATAGATAAGGAAGTATTTCCAACCTTAACAGATGTAGGGGTTCTAGTAAGAGGAATGACAAAGTTAGGGACAATGGTCACAACATTAACGGCTGAGGAAGAAGAGAGATATAAAAAAGAGATTGAGGAGGAAATAGAGCATAGAGCAGGAGATTATTATGTAATAAGCTCATTTTCAAAGGAATCAGCAGAACATATTTGTGAGATGCTTTTGATGTTTAGTGAAATAGGGAGTGAAGATGAGATTGAAGAATATCTAAGATGCATAAATTACTATTATAAATATGTTGATGCCTCTTTGCGTAACTTTAGCAATTTCCCTATGAAAGTAAGTGAATTAAATGAACCTTTTGAATTAGAAGAGCCAGTGATTCAACTATTAAGATCCTTTAACTTAAAGGGAAAAAGTAGATTTATTAGTACATATCTAAGAAGCGTTGCGACTCAGAAGAAAAAGAGATTTACCAAAATAGGATAAAAGTGGAGATGAATAAATATGAAGAAAAGAAAAATAGAAGAACAAATTTTTAAACACTATCGTAAAGCAATTAGTAGAGCTTATAGACGCTTTGAAGCAAGCAATAAACCTTTTACAGCCATTTATATGAAATATGGTACTAAAGTTGGGGAAGATACAGTGGTGAGTTATCGTGTACATAAGGGGCAGAGTTTACGCCCTGTAAAAGCAGAAAAAGCAGAAAAAGATTTAAACAATATTGTTTATGATTTTGGTTTTAAATCTCATGCCAATAAAGGGAAGCTGGCAAGACGAATAGGAAATGTGAGTGTAATCATAGACCATGAACGCAAGGTAATTAAGCATGAATATGTGTTTGGATTCACATGGGGAATGGGGGAAGAAGTTCCTTTTAGAGTAGAGAAAAATAAAGTCATTATAGAGCAAAAGAAAGCAAAGATGCTTTGGATTTCTTAAAAAGGTAGATTGTATAAGAGAGGAGAAGAGCAATGAATATTGTATACACAATAGGTCATACTAATTATTCCATCAATCAATTTGTAGATATACTTAATTTATATAGTATTAATTGCATAATAGATGTACGTTCTACACCTTATTCAAAGTATACACCTCAGTTTAATAGTAAAGAGTTAAAAGAAGAATTAAAAAAGTTAGGAATTCTATATATACACATGGGAGAAGAGTTTGGGGCCAGAAGAGCAGAAAGAAAATTTTACCCCCACGGCTATTTAGACTTTGAAAAGGTAAGGTTAGAATCAGACTTATTTCATAAAGGAATACACCGTGTAGAAGTAGGTTGCCAAAAAGGCTATCGCATTGCATTAATGTGTACTGAGAAGATGCCAATTGATTGCCATAGGTGTATTTTGGTGGGCAAAGGGTTAAAGGACCATGGTTTTCAGATAAGGCATGTTGTGTCAAAAGAAATAAGTATGACGCAAGAAGAGATAGAAACACAGTTGCTAGATCGCTATTATCCTCAGCGTAATCAGATATCATTAGATACACTGATGCAGCAGCCCGAATCTGAGAGTGAATTAATACTTGAATGCTATCGTAAGAGAAACAAAGAAATTGGATATATTGTGGAGGAGGAATAAGGTGAAAGTTTATACAATAGGATTTACTAAAAAAACAGCAGAACAGTTCTTTGCTTTATTAGAAAAGAATGATGTGAGGTTATTGTATGATGTGCGACTTAATAATGCGAGTCAACTTGCAGGTTTTACGAAGGGAAACGATTTGAGGTATTTCACAAAGCGTATCTTAAATATTCCATATGAGCATAATGTGAATTTTAGCCCAACCAAAGAAATTTTAGATAATTATAAG
>USPX01000255.1 GCA_900556665.1 uncultured Eubacteriales bacterium | reverse complement strand
GAATACCAAATTCTACAGAATTTTTAGGTGAAAGTGTAGTGTTATATGAAGCAGGTGAAATGATGAGATAATCACCATCTTCAGTTACTGTACAACCCCAAGAGTTTGTAATATCAAAGTCTGATTTAAGGAGTTTAAAAGACCAGGTATTTAGAGTTTGGTTAGAAGTGTTTGTAACTTTAAAGTTACAAGTATAGCCAGTTTCCCAGCTATTAATGTTAGAAGTAATTGCCAAGTTAGTTGTAGTTTGTTCTTTATCTTGAGTAGAAGAACTGTCGGTATGTTCTTTATCTTCGGTAGAAGAACTGCCGGTTTGATCTTTGTCGTCAGCAGTTTCGGTAGAAGGTTTTAGGAGTGTGCCATCTTCTAAAGTGAGGGCAAAGTGTGTTGGAATTTTTGGCATGCAGGTTGTGGCAGTAACGGCAAGGGTGAGTTTAGAAGTGTCTCCTGGAAGGATAGTAGTGCTCCAACCGTCGGCGCTTACTGTAGCATGATAATCTTTTTGTGCTTGTAGCTTACCACCATAAACAGCAGAAATAGGGTCGGCAAGATTGAAGTCTAAAGTCCAGTTAGAGATAGGTTTATTACTTGTATTTATAATGCTAACTTCCCACATATAGTTACCAGGCCATTCACTAGCTAATTCATAGTTAATGGTTACGCCGCCATCTAATATAGTTGTAAGATTAGCTGGAAGAGGTGCATGGGTATAGACTTTGCCTGAAGTCATGGTGATCCCTTTAGCAGCCATCATTTCAGAAACCGAAGCAATTTGATAGCCACGTTTAATGAGTTCAGGGACAATGACTTTTACAGCTTCACTAGTTGTGCTTAATGGTTCATGCATTAAAACGATAGCACCATCAGCAGCTTGATTTAGGACATTATCGATGATTTCATCTGTACTAAGTCCAAGGTAATCTTTACTATCTAAAGCAGCACTAATAAGTGGTGTAGAGATTGTATTAAAGATGGTTTCATTGCTACTGCAATAAGGGGTACGTACTAAGAAATTATGAAGGCCAGTAATTTCGGTAAGCAAATCAGCTGTAGAGTTAATTTCATATGTAATTTTTTCTGCATTCATACCTGTTAAATCTAGGTGAGCAGTAGTATGATTGCCGATTTCATTACCAAGGGCAAAGGAACGGGCGATCTCAGATTTTGTTGTATCACTAATATTTACACCACAGTAAAAGAAGGTAGCATGTACGTTATAAGCTTCTAATACATCTAAAATATCTGAAGCAGAAGAACCATTCCATACAGGACCATCATCAAAGGTGAGGGCAATAATAGGCTTGTTAGGGTCAAGCCAAGAAGAGTTCATATGGCTTTGCCAAGGAATTTGAGTATTGGAGGACACAGAAAGTGTTTCAGCATGTAAGGTGCAAAGAGGTGAAATAGAGGAAAAAGCAAGGGCACCAGTCATCATAAACAAAGGCAAATAAGCTTTTTTAATCATTTAAAACCACTCCTTTTAAATATAATAAAAATTTATAATTTAATGATAAAAATAAAAAAGATTTATTTCAAGAAAATAGAATAACAGGTAGATAAAAGATACATAATCGAAAAACTTTATTAAGTGGCATAGGTTAACACTAGCTTATGAAATTTAGCTAGTATATGATAAAGAGGAGGAGCAAATAGGAAAAAGATATAGAATGAATGTATTTTATGAGGAGATAGGAGGAAAAGTGTGAAAAAATATAAAAAATGGGGATTAAGGATTTTTGGAATAGCAATAGTGGTATTTATAGTTTCTAGAATGGGGTATGTAAGCTATGAGAAGATTTATCCTATTAAATTAGAAACCGCTGAGACAGACCCACAGGTCATAGCAGAGCATTTATTTCAAAAGGAATTAGATAAGTTAGCTAGCTTTAAAATGCAATATAGTTATAGATTAGCAGCTTATAATATAGAGGAAGTACTAGCTAAAAGAAATAGAGACCAAACGATTTCCTTTACAATTAAATATTCCGTTAAGCCAGCTTTAGGGGCCTATTTATATTGGTCGGCTGGTAGTGGAAATGAAAAAGGATTATGGATTAATGATAAGATTTGTAAGGGGCAAATAGAGTATATAGATGGTGTTTATATGTTAAAAGCACATGACAAGGAAGAGTAAGGATAGCCAGACGTACTTCAAATGTAGAAAGATTGAGAGGGAAGAGTATGGGGAAAATAGGTAAAGTAGTAATAGGCGTTATAATAACAATAGGGGCTGCTTGTATAAGTAGTGTAGTCATAATTCATGAATTAACTATACCGAAATCTTTTGTAAATCAAAATGAACAAATACAACAATCTATAAACCTTGAGAATGAAGATAAAGTTAATCGGACTTATGCAGATATAAAATGGTTAGAAGCACAAATAGAAGATTTAAAAGTACCTTTAGGATGGCTTGCCATATTAAGTGATGAAAAGTCTTTTGCTACAGAATATCATGTATCAGAAGGAGATAATATTTTCGGACAAGATAAAGCAAAGCAGTTATTCGTGATGGAATACATTTTACAAAACGAAAGCTACAGGGAAAAGCAGTTTAAGACGATAATAGATGGACATGTGGAGGATATAGATGATCCAACAGATGAAACGATTATGGCGTATTTACCTATTGATTTCTTTGAGAGATTTTGTTTTAACTATTTTGGGTTAGATGTAGACATTGCTCAAATGAAACAGCCGCAAGGCGTTAAGCAGACATATTTAAATGAGTATATTTATTATGATAATCTAAGACCAGGTGCCAATGGTGTAAATGTTACAAATATGAAAATTACAGAGATTAACCATGCCAATAAGTCTAATGTATATGGTGCTATTTTAGAGATTACTTATAGTGATCGTGCTAGTGAGATACTAGGACGTAAAAAGGATAAGGCTAAACTTGTTTATGAAGGAATTAATAAAGAAGGAAAAGAAACAGTGTGGCTAAAAGAATTTAAGATAATTGAAAAGGATATATAGAAATTATTGGTTAAGTTAGGTGGTATTATAAAATCTTATCTAGAGAAATGGAGGGAAAGGCCTGATGAAGTTTCAGCAACCAGCAATGATGCAAGGTGCTAAGTCCTACAGAGTAATGCTCTGACAGATAAGATGGAATATTTATTATAAATAACCCTCTTATCATATGGTAAGAGGGTTTGTCTATTGTGGAGGGGGAAAAGGGTTTGAGTACAAATCGACCAATTATAGCATTAAAAAATATTACGAAAATATATGAATCCGAGCAGAGTAAATTTACTGCACTGAGTGGGGTGAATTTAGAAATTTATAAAGGTGAAATATATAAAAAGTAAAATTATAAAAATAATAAAAGATGAATAATAATGGAATACGCCTTTTATAGTAGCTTGTTTTAATCATAAAACTGTTATTAGAAAGGGCGCATTTTTATATGGCAGAATAGAAAAAAGTGATATTGGTTAATTTTATAACAAAATAGTGTTAAAAAAATATCAATATAGTCATAAAAAACATTAAAAAATGTAAACGTATTGGTTAAATGACATAAATGGATTGGACGGCTGTTGAAATGAAGAATAGTAGTTTGTTAAAGTGGGATATAATAAACCCCTTGATTATCAA
>USPX01000254.1 GCA_900556665.1 uncultured Eubacteriales bacterium | reverse complement strand
TGGCTTCTTCTATATCTTCTATCCCTTTGCCTTGGTCAATAATCTCTACACTTACTGTATCATCTTCGTAAGCACATCTGATTGTAATCTTCCCTTCGCTACGGCCCTCATAGCCATGGATAATACTATTGGTTACAGCTTCTGATACTGCCATCTTGATATCATATAAAGTCTCCATCGTTGGGTCCAGTTGTGAAAAGAAGGCGGATACGGCTGTCCTCGCTAGCCCTTCATTAACTGATAGACTTGCAAATTGTATCTCCATTTCATTTTTCTTTAGCATTTATATTAATCCCCCTTGCCTAAACTTAAGTTAAAGCGCTTAGTGCTTGTAATTTATTTTTATACACATGCACAATCTTGCTAATACCAGACATCTTGAGTAATCGCTCTACCTTGGGCGATACATTGTAAAGGGCAACTTGTCCACCTAATAAGGCTGCACTTCTCACACGCCCCATCAAAAGGCCAATACCAGAGCTATCCATAAACTCTACCTTTTGGAAATCAAACAACATATGTTTATAGCTACCTTTGCTATAAGCCCTCTCAATATCGTCTTTTACTAACTTACATGTATGATGATCTATTTCCCCGCCTATACAGACGATTAGTACTTTATCCTGGGTAAAATATTCTACATTCAAAGAGCTATCCCTCCTTATATTAAAAATACAACTTAAAATATAATTTAGAATAGCCCTTTTCCTAATATTTGTCAATAAAATTCCATAATTTTACTAATAATAATTTTATTTACAGTTTATTTGATTAATTTTGTACCAAATCATTTAAGGCATATTGAGACCACTGAGCCTCTTGTGTTCCCCCATAATTTTCAATGACTGCCTCAAAGTGGATTCTAGCATTCATGGCATCCCCTATGCCTGCTTCACTCTTACCTAAATAATACAGTATACGTTTTTTATTGGCATCTTCCTCTGCTGCATATAATAGGGCGGCATCTAATTTTGTTTTAGCCTCAGAAAAATTTCCATTATGAAGGTCATGGTAAC
This sequence comes from uncultured Eubacteriales bacterium, assembly GCA_900556665.1. The sequence continues at coordinate 2,595 of USPX01000254.1, read as the reverse complement.
CTTTGTTACACAAGCTTTCGGCAGCCTTTTCATAAGCTGTTTGTTTGAGCTGTTCATACTTGGTAGCATCTGCCCCCATTGTGCCCTCTGCCCCTATGGTATAAAGCTTAGCAGCTGCCTCTTCATACTGCCCTTGTGCTATAAGATTTTCACATTCTGTAAGGTTCTCTGTGCCACTGGTGCTAGTAGGATTTGCGCCTGATAGGCCTTGGGCATTATCACTGATACCAGCAGCATTGTCATTGGCAGCACCTGTATACACTGCATTATCAGATTGTAACTTCTTATTTTCTGCCTTTAAATCATTTAACTTCTTCTCATTTTCAAGTTTCAAAGTATCCATGGCTGTATTTAATTCTTCATTATCATTTTTAAGTTTGGCAATTTGCTGCTTATAACTTTGGATATTACTAGGCCCTACAAGCTGACTTTGGGCAATGCCCATCAAGATGAGCCCGACTAAGAAACATGCCACGCCGCCTAAAATCAATTTATTACGACTTAACTGAAGGGCACTACCTTTTTGATGTTTTGCCCCATATTCTTTTTCATAAGGCTTTAGTTCTTCCACCTGTTTATCTCTGATTTCACTAAGATAAGTTAATGCCGTCATATTTTGATGATCAATAGCTAAGACCTCTTCTAACTGTTCCTTAGCCTTACGGATTTGATTTGCTTTGATATAGCATAAACCTAGTAATAGTCTGGCAGCAATTAGATTCGGCTGAATCCCTACAGCCTTCTTGAGTCTAATAGTTGCCACATCTTCATTGCCCTCATTTAAGTAATTGAGTGCTTTATTATAAAGCTCAGCGGCATCACTATAGCGTTCTATGACTCTAGGGTCCTTTTGCACTCTGGCGATGTAATCTGAGGCAATATTATTTTCCTTTTGTAAAGACGTACTAAGAATCCAGGATTTAAGAGCAAATGCTATCTCACCCATTTCATAGTAAACAAGCCCCAATAAATTCCGGGCTTGAATATGATACTTATTAAAATAGATGGCCTCTTCTAGTAATTCCTTTGCCTTAGATAAATGTCTTTGTTTCGCAGCCTTGAAAGCTTGTATGTAATAAGATTCACTCTTTAAATAACACTTCTTCGCCCAAGCGATATGTTTGCCACATTGTCTACACTCATCTTCATAAGTGAGTGGATTGCCACAATAAGGACATACCTCTACCATGTTTTATCCCTCTTTCCTTAACTGTTACGCTTCATTTAAACTTGTCCCAAAACTTTTAAGTATATCTACGAGATCTTCAAGTGTCTCCTGTTTTAATTGTTCTTCGATATGGTCTATACTCATCATTGGTTTAAACTTTTCTAACTCCCTATCAAAATCTAACATAGTACCCTCTCTCCTCACTTTATCTGAATTTATTTATTTTTCTATTTATTTTATCACAATCATAACACATAAGATATTAAAAAAACAAATAAATCCGTAGTTTTATTAAGCACCACCTTCGGTGACTTGACACTTTTCAAAAAAGATTGTACGCTAATTAGCATATGAACTAACAGAAAGAGGTGGCTATATTGGCGACAAAACCAGACGATTGCTCTTGTACAATTATTCATGAAGACCTGGTCCAAAAAGCTTCTGAAGCTATGCTTAGTAACGACTTAGCTTCTAGTGTTGCCGATCTTTTTAAAATATTTGGAGACCCTACACGCGTGAAATTACTCAGCGCACTAGGGGCTACTGAAATGTGTGTCTGCGATTTAGCTGCATGCCTTGGGATGACACATTCGGCTATTTCCCATCAACTGCGTGTTTTAAAGGCTTATAACCTTGTTACACCACGTAAAGAAGGCAAAGTTGTGTACTACTCCTTAGCAGACTCACATGTGAATGCAATTCTCTATACAGGACTTGAACACGTTAATGAATAAATGGGTAAACAAATAAAAGGTGCTATACTATGCATTAATATAAACGCATACTATAGCACCTTTTTATAGCTTTATGCTCTTTACTTCGACTTGCCCACTTGAATCAGCCCTGATGGCTTAAACTTTTATAGGTTACTTAAATGTTTAGAAAAGCGTCCTTTCATCCTTACTCACCTTAGCCCCTCAGCTTTTAGTAAGTGAGGACTTTGGATACAAGCTTCCCTTATGATTATCGGGTCTCTATAAAAGTTTCAAAGGAGGGGCTCCTTAAAGTTTATTGCGGGTACCCATAGGACAATAAATTTAAGGCTCTGATCTTAAGCTTTATTTTAAATTGGTTTTAGGGTGTAAGTAGTCGTCTTACAGAACGCTAGCTGCTTCGTTGTGCTCGCTATAAGTACGGTAGCCATGAAGCGGCGCTCTTCAATAGGTTAGGCTTCTGGGGTATTGGTACTTATAGTGATTACGTAGATTAAGCTATTGGGCTGTGTAACTTTCCTTACACTTATCTATATGTCTTTAGATTTGAATTTCCCTATTATTTTTTATGAAAAATATCAACTTTGATAAATATATCTAGCGATACAAATGTATCTAGCGATACAAATGTATCTAGCGATACATGACAAAAAGCGCCGTAATTCTACGACGCTTCTTGTAGCACCTATATGTAGCAAGTTTGATTTACTCTTG
>USPX01000253.1 GCA_900556665.1 uncultured Eubacteriales bacterium | reverse complement strand
GCCAATATCCGTTGTAACCAAAGAAAATAGAGAAGCTGTGTTACAAGAAATCAAGTGGTTACTTGAAGTATAAATTTATAAAATTATAATAAATAAATGTAAAATAATTGAAAAGCAGAAAGAAGTTGGTTATAATATAAATTATTGACATAAGTAAATAGGTTGATCAATATTAAGGGAGATAATAAGGAGAATAACATGTCAGAACACGTATCATTACTAGAATTATTGGAGACAGCACAGAGGATAGAACTAGTTTGCGATAATATGCATATACATCCAGTGGAGTATTATAGACCACAAGGCTTAGATAAATTATACGCACAAGTGAGTGATAGTACATTTGTAGCGGGAAAATATTCAAAAGTTGTTTTAACAATTTATTCACCATTAGGGCGTTTTGAAAGTCCAGTAAAAATTACAAACGTACCAGGGGTTGTATGTTTATTGCAGGTATCTGAGATCCGATTAGACAAAAAGGAACAAAGAGAAATTATTCGCGTAGAAGCTTTAAAGGAAGTGCAGCTTACAATTAATAAGCGCCTATATAATGCGACACTTAAGAATATTTCACTTGGAGGATGTTGCTTCCAAACAGAAAGTACACTTCTTAATACGAATGGGACATTACATGTAAGAAGTTTAAAAGAAGAACTTATTAATCTAGATTTTAATGTTGTAAAAGAACGCATTGATCAGTCAAAAGATATATGTACATATCATTGTAAATTCCAGCCTTATGGTAGAGTGGAGGAACGTTTATTAGAAAGAGAAATTGTTGATTTACAGCTTCAGCAATTACGCTATGAAAGAAATAAAGTAAAAAACTAAAAATTTAAAATTTAATGACTTTGGTATAAGACTTTACTTTTGTGACTTTATCGTTTATAGTAGTACACAGCTAACAATTAAATAAGAGTAGATAGAGGTTGCGAACTTTAAGAGTATATTTGTAGAGTTAAGCGCGTTGAAGCAAGTAGAAAGGAAATTTCGCCGAAACCTATAGTTAATGCTTTAAGACTATAGCGTTGGGGTTATATAAAATATGTATAACACTGTCACAAACATAGTTTGTGGAGGGCTATCACCGAGAACGGGTTAAATGAGGCACCATGACGAGTGCCTGTAAAGAGTTTAAGAACTAAGTCTTGAGTGATACGCTCAAGACTTTTTTTGTTAGACTCAAAAATAGAATGGAGACAACTTATGGAAGCAATTGATGTAGGGATTTTATCAATTATTCCACCAGTTATAGCGATTGTATTAGCACTTGTTACAAAAGAAGTTATTTCATCGCTTTTGGTAGGGATTTTATCAGGGACATTTATTTATGCTTTTAGTACAGGGGGCGGAATTGTTAAAGCAATAGATGTAACTTTTGCTTTAATGGCAGAGAAATTAGGAGCAAATGCTTCAATTATTTTATTCTTAGGATTTTTAGGTGCCCTTGTAGCCGTTATTACAATGGCAGGTGGTTCAAGAGCCTATGGAGAATGGGCAAGCCAAAAAATCAAATCTAAAAAAGGTGCACAACTTGGTACATCAGCTTTAGGACTTTTAATTTTTATTGATGATTATTTTAATTGTTTAACAATTGGGACTGTTATGAGACCAGTAGCGGACAGATTCAAAATTTCACGTGCGAAACTGGCATACATTATTGATGCAACAGCAGCACCGATTTGTATCATTGCACCAATTTCATCATGGGCAGCATCGGTTATGTCACAAATGAGTGGGTTAGATGTAAATGGTGTACCACTTAATGGAATGGAAACATTTATGGCAACAATTCCATTTAACCTTTACGCGATTTTAACACTGATTATGGTGGTTGTACTCTGTTGTACCAATATTGAATTTGGTCCAATGGCTAAATTTGAAGAGGAAGCTAGAAATGGTACAGCAGAAACGATGGCGATGCAAAGTGAAGAGGATGAACTTTCTAAAATGAAAATTTCATCAAAAGGTCGTGTATATGATTTACTGATTCCAATTACTGCATTAATTATTTTTGCAATACTTGCTATGTTATATGTAGGTGGTTACTTTGAAGGTGGCATGACACTTGCACAAGGCTTTGGAAATACAGATGCAGGCCCAGCTTTAGCTATGGCAGGATTTGGTGCGCTTATTGTAGCTTTCTTACTTTTCGTACCACGTAAAGTTGTTTCTTTCCATGATTTTATGGAAGGAATCAGTGTAGGCGTGAAATCAATGGTAGGTGCATTTATCATTTTAACACTTGCTTGGACAATTAGTGGGGTATGTCGTGACTTACTAAGTACTGGAAACTATGTAGGAAGTTTAGTAAAAGCTTCAAATATGCCACCGGCACTTATTCCAGCTATTATTTTCTTAGTAGCAGGTGGTCTTGCATTTGCAATGGGAACTTCATGGGGAACATTTGGCGTGCTTATTCCTATCGTTGTCATGATTTGTAGTGCGGTTGCGCCACAGCTTGTAACAATTTCTATCGCAGCAACACTTTCAGGAGCTGTATTTGGAGATCACTGTTCACCAATTTCAGATACAACAATTCTTTCTTCAACTGGTGCAGGATGTAAACATATTGATCACGTTTCATCTCAAATTCCATATACACTCGTTGTAGCATTTGCTTGTTTTGTAGGATATATGGTAGCAGGATTTACAACTAATTTATGGCTTACATTAGGTAGTTCAATAGGCGTGCTTGGTGTTATTTTATTTGCGTTTTATAAAAAATCAAAAAAATAATTTCTATATAAAAGAGAAAAAGAGTCAGCTTTTAGCTGACTCTTTTTTTATGGGAGGAGGTTTTAGCATAAATCATTAAAGAGTATGACAAAATACATATAATTGACAAAATAATTTTATACAGAGGATAGTAGTTATGAAAAAAAGTGAAGTAAAAATGCCTCAAAAACTAAAACGTGAATTAGGACTTGGGGCAGCAACAGCTATTGTTGTAGGTAATATGATGGGATCAGGTGTCTTTACATCCCCACAGACTTTAGCACAGGTTGCAAATCCATTTACCAATATAGCGGCATGGGTGATTACAGGAATAGGGTCTATATTATTAGCATTATGTTTTGCTAATTTAGGTACATTATATCCAGAAACAGGTGGACCAGTTGTTTATGTTGAGAAAGCTTATGGCAAATTTATGGGCTTCTTAGTAGCATGGACATTTTGGATTGGTTCTTGGATAGGAAATGCCGCAATTATTACGGCCATTATTCGTTATATTACAGTCTTTATTCCAGAGATTGCAACGAATAATTTAGTATCTTTCTTAGTATCATCAGCGCTTTTATGGACTTTTACACTCATTAATTATAGAGGCGTTAAAGGAGCAGGTTTAGTAGGGATTATTAGTACAGTTTTAAAACTTGCAGTAATTATTGTATTTGTAATTATTGCAATAATTGGATTTAACCCAGCGTATTTAAGCACGTATTCTTCAGAAGCTGTAAGAGGTACAGGAACATTACCAGCAGCTATTGCAGTAACATTATGGTCTTTCATTGGTCTTGAGAGTGCATCCATTTCAGGTGGAGAGATTAAAGACCCTGAGGTGAATATTCGAAAAAGTACATTCTTAGGCACATTATTTGTATCAATTATCTATGTAG
>USPX01000252.1 GCA_900556665.1 uncultured Eubacteriales bacterium | reverse complement strand
ATTCTAAGGTTTCTACTAAATCACATGCCTTATAGAACTTAACTCTTTTTCCGCGTTGGCAGGCTTCTATTCCTAAAGCAATGCTCATATGTGTTTTACCAGTACCTACATTACCCATTAGAATAATGTTTTCTTTTTCATCAATCCACTTTAATTCCCTAAGTGTTTCTTGATTATATTTCCCTTGAAAGGAAATAGCCTCAAAGCTATATCCTTCAAAGGTTTTTAATGATGAAAATCCGGCTTGTTTTACTAAACGTGCAAGTTTTGCACTTTGTCTGTGTAGAATTTCAAGGTTCAATAACTCTTCTAGTTGTGATGTAAATATAGGATCATTTTTTTCGTCTACAAGTTTAGGTAAATGAGCTAGTTTTAGTTGTTTACAAAGATCTTGAAGTTTACTTAACGACATGTCTTGCCCCTCCTTTCTTTGCAATGGCATCATATACACTTAAATCTTGAATCCTATTTTGTAGACTTTCAGGAGTATATGGGTCATCTAAAACTGGTTTTTGATGGGGCTTCCCATAAGATATAGCTAATCTTTGACTGAGAATAAAAGGTGTCTCATTTCCGATACGACCTTCTATAACATTACATATCGCTTTTAAATCATAGTTACCTAGCCAGTGATAAATAGCTTTTAATCGTTCTTTTTGCAAATCTTTATCTTCGTTTAGATAATTATTAATAGGTGGAGGTAACATTTTTTTAAAGTGCGAATACTGATAAGTTCTTGGTTTAATAGCATAGTTTCTAAATACATCTATCCATGGAATTTCTTGTGGTTTAAATGTATATGGTCTTGGTAAGTTTTCTAGAAATGTATGATCTTCTGCAAGAACTTCTACATGATCCCAGTAAGTTTTAAGAAGAACTGTTTGATTAGGCAGTCCATTAAATACTTTATAGTTATTTTTATCAATAGTTACTTCGCTATATTTATTAAGTACCATACTACTTAGTTTAAATACTTCGAATGGTTTTTCTGGAAGTTTTAAAAACTTAGTTTTTTCTTCTTCAAAAAGAGTAGCAATAGTTCCTGGTTTAAGGTAATGCTCTCGCTGAGCATCTTCCAGTGCTCTAGCATCAAGTTCTTTAGTAAGTGTTTCAAAGTCTGTGAAACAAGGAATAGGTACGCACCAGTTGCGTCTGGAATAACCACATTTATTCTCGACATTACCTTTTTCATTTCCCTTTCTAGCATTACAAAAAACAGCATCAAAGCCATAATGAGCTCTAAATCTAATAAATCCTTCTGTTAATGTACGCTGAGTATGTTCTTCTGATGGTGTATGGCTAATAACAGCTGCTGAAAGATTATCGAACCATAATCTTCTTGGAACAGCACCACATTTATCAAACAACATTTTTAATCCTTCTAGAAAACATTCTTGATTTTCAGCCGGCATAGGCTGCACAAAAGCATTATTAGAATAAGGAAAAGACATAACTAATAGCTTATAATCTTGTAATAAATCATCTTTATAGATTTGATATGTACAAAAATCGATTTGTGCTTCGCCACCTGTATGTTCTAAGCGTTCATAAGTTTCTTTAATAGATTGACCTTGTTGATGCAATTTTTCTTTAGCATTCTGTACATAATTGCATACTGTTCTATAGGCCCCTTTAAAATCATGTTCACTTTTTAGGCGTTCGAAGATTCTTTTAGCACTATGACGTTGTTTTCTAGGAACCATTAAATCTTCTTGTAGAATAGTATCGATAATAGCTTTGAAATCATCTGTTAAGACTTTACATTGTGAAGTACGCATAGTAGTTTCAAAAGTAGCATTCCAATCATCTTGATGAGCATACTTTTTAGCTGTTCGCCAATTTATTCCTAAAGCTTTACTGATTTGATTTATATTATAGTCTTCATTTTCGTATAAGTATTTGATATAATCTTGTTGAGGCAATTTTAACATCCTTTCAGTCTCCTTGATTAGTAAAAGTTTGGTCGCTTATACATTATCAAGGATTAATGGTTGTTACAAGTGTCTCTTTTTTTTATGCTTTCAGGTATGTATTTTTATGCTGCATACTTCTGTATTTTTAGTATGCCATAAACAATATACATTTGATACAATATATAAAAAGCCTTATATTCCAGAAAATTTAATTGAAGAAATAAAGAAATCTAATGTTTTATTGATACCAAGAGAGAATTTTAGAGGAAAAGAAGGGACATTTTTCCCCGAGGAAACATATATTCTTTTTACTTATCTAAGAGAGAATCTTAAGGATAAAGAGATAAATATTGAAATTTGTACATCAGATGAGGAGTATCAAGAACTTGAGTTACACAGTGAACTGGTAAATATTGCCGAGATAATAGTTGAATCTGGACTTTTTTCAATTATTACTAGCATGATTGCAGCATATTTATATGATCTTTTAAAGAAGCATAACAGAAAAGATATTAGTACAAGTGTAAATATTACTGTTGAAAAAAAGGGCAAATCTAAGACGGTTCATTATGAGGGAAGTATTGAAAATTTTGAAAGTGCAATGAAAAGTGTAGAAGAGCATATTTTTAAGTAGGTGAGTTGCATGGATTTAAACCGAATAAAAGAATACCTTAGATTAAAAAAAGTAGATTTTGATGATGATATAATTAAGCAGTTAGGTGAATTAAAAAAAGCTGCAGTTAAAGCAGAAAATGAAAAGCAGGCTAATGAAATTTGGTGTCTAGAAATGATTAGTAATATTCAAAAGATGTATCTAAATATGTTTGCTTTATTAAAAAAAGGGGAATATGATAATTACTTTAGTGCATGGACATTACTAGAACGAATAGATATAAATCTGGCTCACTTAAGAGGGGTGTTTCACTATGCATATGATGAGTTTTATTTGGATTTTATAGGAAATATAATAAGGCAATATGAAAAGCTATTTCCATATGAGTATTTTATGAGTAGAGAAACAATAATAAAAAAAGTACACTGTTCTATTTGTGGAAAGGTAAATACAATTAGAAATCATTGTGAGCATCAAGTTGGTAAAATATATATGGGAGAGATGTGTTGTAACATAGTAGATGATTTTGAGTTTTTGGGAATGGCTATAGTAAAGAAACCATTTGATAAATATACTGTGTTATTTCCAGAAGGGAAAAAGTACAATTACTTTATGTTAGATGGACTAATGACACGAATTGATGACCCGTATAGTAGGTGGTATGTAGAAATATTAGAACAAGAAAATCCTATATACAAGAATGTAGGGAGAAATGATAAATGTCCTTGTGGTTCGGGGAAAAAATATAAGAAATGTTGTTTAGGAACAAAAGGAACAATAACTAAACATCATAAAATTATTTTAATGGACAATACTGATGTAGCGCCATTACCATTAACCATGGGAGGAACTTGGGAAAATTAAATTACAATTATAGTCGTATAAGATACTTTACAGTAGGCTAATGGTATAAATTTTAAGTAGTACTAGATAGTTTAAATTAGCTTCTAAGAGTACGGCGTCAGTTCGTCGCCAAAATCTAAGATTACGGATACATAGTTGAAAATAAAAAAGGCTATATCGTTTGATAATCAAAGGGTATAGCTTTTTTTGAATAAACTATACAGGACAATTTAGTAGATTTCCTAAACCGTACGTCGTA
>USPX01000251.1 GCA_900556665.1 uncultured Eubacteriales bacterium | reverse complement strand
TAATCATGTGCCTATCCCTTATTATGTAGTTATCGTTTTAGATAAAGAATTAGAACGCAAAGCAGAATTTATTCAAACACGTTTAAAGAAAGAAGAAAATCTAGGCATGAGTATTCTGTTTGCTTATGACCAGATTAAAGATTTACCAAAAGAATGTGGCAGTGTTGTAGAGCTACAAGGTGAGGATGCGAAATTATATAACAAAAATGATATTTCAGGTGTTACAACATGTTTTAAGACAGAACAGCATAATGTAGCCAATATAAGAAAGTTAGCATCTAAGCTTGCGAATACTCATTTAGATACATTAGAAAGTGCATATATATTACCGGATATGATTACATTCTTAGAATTATTTGGTGTAGATAAGGTAGAACATTTAAATGCACTTGCTAGATGGCATCAAAATGACCCAACCACTTCATTAGAAGCACCTATTGGTTTAAATCAAATGGGAGAGATTTGTGGATTGGATTTACATGAGAAATATCATGGGGCTCATGGGCTTATTGCAGGAACTACAGGGTCAGGGAAAAGTGAATTTATCATGTCTTATATTTTATCCCTAGCTGTTAACTATCACCCACATGAAGTATCATTTATCTTAATTGATTATAAAGGTGGAGGAATGGCAAAGGCCTTTGAGAAACTTCCACATATAGCAGGGATTATTACGAATTTAGATGGTAGTGCAATTAGTCGTTCTTTAGCATCTATTCAAAGTGAATTAAATAAAAGACAAGAATTATTTAATGAAGCAAGTAAGAAGTTAGGCGTAAGCAATATTGATATTTATAAGTATCAACAATATTACAGAGAAGGATTAGTAGACGAGCCATTATCACATTTATTCATTATTTCAGATGAATTTGCTGAACTTAAGGCACAAAGACCTGAATTTATGGCCCGTTTAATTAGTGCGGCCAGAATCGGGCGTAGTTTAGGGATTCACCTTATCTTAGCGACACAAAAACCAAATGGTGTAGTAAATGACCAGATTTTAAGTAATAGTAAATTTAAGGTTTGCCTGAAAGTACAAACTCCAGGAGATAGTATGGATGTTATTAAACGTCCAGATGCAGCGGAACTTACTACAACAGGTAGATTCTATTTACAAGTTGGTTATAATGAAATATTTGAATTAGGCCAATCAGCTTGGGCAGGTGCACCTTATTTTGAAAATGATAATGTTAGCAATAGAAAAGAACAGTTTATAGAATTAGTGAGTAATACGGGACAAGTTATTAAAAAGTCTGTATTAAGTAAGCGTAAATCAATATACAAGAATCCACCAAAGCAGCTAGATAAGATTACAGCGTATTTAGCAGACGTTGCAAAAAGAGAAAAAGTTAAAGCAAGAATGCTTTGGGAAGAAGCTATGCCAGCAATTATTTTAATAGAAGATTTAATAACTAAATATGGTATGACTTCAGAAGCTGGAAACATTAATCCAATAATAGGAGAATTTGATGATCCAAATCACCAAAGAAAAGGAGTGTTAACTTTACCATTAACAGAAGGTGGAAATACTGTTATTTATGGTATGCCAGGAAGTGGTAAGACTATGCTCCTAAGTACATTATTATATTCATTAATGAGACAATATACACCTAAACAGGTGAATGCATATGTGCTTGATTTTGAAGCAGAGACTTTACGTGTATTTAAAAATGCACCACATGTAGGAGAAGTTTTAGGTAGTCAAGATGAAGAGAAAATTCATAACTTATTTAAATGGTTAGGTAATGAAATAGAAACACGTAAAAAGGCTTTCATGGAATATGGAGGCAGCTTTACAAGTTATGTACGTAAAGGTGGAGAAGAATATCCTGTACAAGTTATTATCATTCATAATTATCTAGCATTTGCGGAACTCTTTGCAGTGCATGATGATTTAATGCAGTATTTAACACGAGAAGGAAGTAAGTATGGAATGTACTTTATCTTAACAACGAGTGCAGCAAATACTATTAAATATCGTTTATCAAAGAACTTTAATCAACAAATTGCATTACAGATGAGTGATAAATCTGATTATTCAAGTATATTGGGTAAAGTGCAAGAAATCCTACCAACTAAATATGAGGGTAGAGGGTTAGTTAAACTTGATGAAGTCTATGAATTCCAGACAGCATCTATTAATGATGAAAAAGATGCTGTAGCCAGCTTAGAGGCAATACGTGAATATTGTAAACAATATGCAAGTAATTGGGATGGGGAAAAAGCTATGGAAATAAGCATTTTACCAGACAAAGTAAATAAAACATATATTGAGGAAAATCAAATCCAATGGGATATAAATCACATGCCAATAGGTGTAAGTAAAAAGGATGTAGAACTCATCTATCATAACTTTGAAAGTATGGCTGTGCAGTATATTTTAGCTGAAAATACGGATCAAGTAGATTTCTTACAAGGATTAGTAGAAATAATTCAAGAAAAAGCAAAAGTAAATGTAATTGATTGTACAAGTGCTATTAAAAAGCATGAGAATATAAGGTATGTTAATAACAATGTAGAAGAGTACATAGTAGAATTATTTAAAGAAATCGTAAGAAGACATAACACAACTAAGGATGCAAGAGATAATAATAAGCCACTTCCTGTATTTGAGAAGCAGGTGATTGTATTTAACAACTTAGTTCCAATATTTGAAATGCTATCTAAGGATGCTAAAGATAAGTTAAAACTAGTTTTAGAAAAGAATAAGCCAGAGTTCAATGCATTTATTATCATTAATGATTCTGTTAAATCTATAGTAAGTGTAAAAATGGATACATGGTTTAAAACGAGTGTTAATTTACAAAATGTAATTTGGATTGGTGACGGTATTAGAACACAATATGTTGTTAAGCTTACAAATAAAGAAGAAATCACAAGGAAAAATATAGGCATGAGATTTGGATATTACATTAGTGGCGGAGATGCAACATTAATTAAACTTTTAGAAAGTTAATATCAGGGAGAAAAGTTATGGATAGAGTATTAGTAGAAGTATATGTCCCTGCTCTTGAAAAAAGCTATGATGTCTTTTTGCAAAGAGAAAGTAGGCTTTATGAAGTTGTAGAGCTTCTAGCTCAGACAATAAAGGATGTATCTAAAGGGCACTTTATACCAAATGAAGCAACGGCTTTATATGAACGAGAAAGTGGAAGACCACTAGATATGAATCAAACGATAGAGGCATTAAAAATTATAAATAGCTCACAGTTATTATTAATTTAAATAATAAGACATAAGTAAAGGAAGAAGATACAATGGGAAAAATGATTAGAGTTGAACCAAGCAAATTAGAAGAAGCAGCAGGACTTATGGAACAACAAATTTCTGATTATCAAACAATCTACAATAGATTATATAGCGAAGTAGAAAGCATGGGAGAATCATGGAAAGGGGCAGATAATACTGCCTTTGTAGAACAAATTAATGGATTCAAAGGTAACTTTGAAGCAATGGTACAAGTTCTTAATGATTATGCAGCTTTCTTAAGAGAAAGTGCACAGATATATCGCGAAACACAAGAAGCCGTTATTGCAAGTGCAAAAACATTAGCAAGTAACTAATATATTAAAGAAAGGTAACTGTTCAGCCACAGGCTGAATAAATATATTTTTTACTGTGGATAAACGAGT
>USPX01000250.1 GCA_900556665.1 uncultured Eubacteriales bacterium | reverse complement strand
AAAGTTAAAAATACATCTAATAGTGCTAAGGATATTAAATTATTCTCTTTCATAGAATTTTGTTTATGGGATGCACAAGATGACTCTACAAACTTCCAAAGAAACTTTAGTACAGGTGAAGTCGAAATCAAAGGAAGTGCCATCTATCATAAAACTGAATACAAAGAAAGAAGAAATCACTATGCTTTCTATTCAGTAAACACAGAAATTAATGGTTTCGATACAGACCGTGATGCATTCGTAGGTTTATACAATGGCTTTGAAGCACCAGATAGCGTTATGCGTGGTGAATGTAAAAACTCTGTAGCGAGTGGTTGGTCTCCAATTGCAGCTCATCAAATCAATATTGAACTTGCACCAGGTGAAGAAAAAACATATATCTTCACATTAGGTTATGTAGAAAATCCTGAAGATGAAAAATGGGAATCTAAAGGAATTATTAATAAAAAACCAGCTGAAGCAATTATGGCACGTTTCAGCACAGAAGAAGGCGTAGAAGCTGCATTCAAAGAGCTTAACGAATCTTGGGATAGCTTACTTTCTCACTACGTATTAGAATGCGAAGACGAAAAACTTAGCCGTATGGTTAACATTTGGAATGCATATCAATGTATGGTTACATTCAATATGTCTCGTAGTGCTTCTTACTTCGAATCTGGTATCGGCCGTGGTATGGGATTCAGAGATTCTAACCAAGACTTACTTGGATTTGTACACCAAATCCCAGAAAGAGCAAGAGAAAGAATCATTGATATCGCATCTACACAATTCGAAGATGGTGGATGTTATCACCAATATCAACCACTTACTAAAAAAGGTAACAATGATATCGGTAGTGGATTCAACGATGACCCATTATGGCTTATCTTAGGAACAACTGCTTATATCAAAGAAACAGGAGACTTCGGTATCTTAGACGAAATGGTACCATTTGATAATGATGAAAATAATAAAGCAACATTATTCCATCACTTAAAAGTATCTCTTGATCACGTTACAAATAACCTTGGACCTCATGGACTTCCACTTATCGGTCGTGCAGACTGGAATGACTGCTTAAACCTTAACTGTTTCTCTAAAACACCAGGTGAATCATTCCAAACAACAGAAAACCAAGCTGGTGGCGTTGCAGAATCTGTATTCATCGCTGGTATGTATGTTATGATCGGAAAAGAATATGTGGCACTTTGTAAACAAATTGGTAATGAAGAAGAAGCGGCTAGAGCACAAGCTAATGTAGATGAAATGGAGAAAAATACATTAGAACATGGTTATGATGGTGAATGGTTCCTTCGTGCTTACGATTTCTATGGTAATAAAATCGGAAGTAACGAAAATGAAGAAGGTAAAATCTTCATTGAACCACAAGGTTTCTGTGTAATGGCTGGTATTGGTGCTAAAACTGGTGAAGCTGAAAAAGCACTTAAATCAGTAGAAGAAAGACTTGATACAGAATATGGTATCGTCCTTAATAATCCAGCATTTACAAAATACTATGTAGAAATGGGTGAAATCTCTACATATCCAGCTGGTTATAAAGAAAATGCTGGTATCTTCTGCCACAACAACCCATGGATTGCATGTGCTGAAACAGTACTTGGTCATGGGGATAGAGCATTTGAAGTTTATAAGAAAATTGCACCAGCCTACCTTGAAGAAATTAGTGATATCCACAAAACAGAACCATATGTATACTCACAAATGGTTGCAGGTAAAGATGCTGTAAGACATGGTGAAGCTAAAAACTCTTGGCTTACAGGTACAGCTGCTTGGAACTTTATCACAATTACACAATGGATCTTAGGTATCAAACCAGACTACACAGGTCTTAAAGTAGATCCATGCATTCCAAAAGCTTGGGATGGTTATAAAGTAACTAGAGAATTCAAAGGTA
Organism: uncultured Eubacteriales bacterium; assembly: GCA_900556665.1. Next base: position 1,769 of record USPX01000250.1, on the reverse strand, counting down.
CTAAATACGAAATTAGCATTAAAAACCCATCACACGTATGCTGTGGCGTAAAATCTCTTATCGTAGATGGCAACGTTGTTGAAGGCAATATTATCCCTGACTTCAAAGATGGTGAAACACACACAGTTGAAGCAATCTTAGGTTAATCTTGACAAAAAGATTGATAAATGATAATATTCATAAATAAATAGGAATCTCAAAGGCGAGAAAATATTACAGTGTAATGTTTTCTCGCCTTTTTTAGTAAGACAATATAAAATGCAATAAGATATACATAATTAAGGGGGGGGAATTCCACATGAAAAAGAGCAAAGAAAAACAACAAGAACGCAAGATTTTTACAGCAGGCATTGTGAGTGTCAGTGATAGCAGTGCAAGTGGGAAAAAAGCAGATGAAAGTGGTAAATTATTAGATTATATGTTACGTGGCCGTGGCTTTGATATTAAATATTATATTGTTATCCCTGATGAACTTGATCGTATTCAAGAAGCGCTTGTGATGTTATGTGATGATTTAAAGGTAGATTTAGTCATTACAACAGGTGGTGTAGGGTTTAGAAAAAGGGATGTGACACCAGAAGCGACACAAGGCATATTAGATAAAGAAGCGCCAGGGATTTGTGAAGCTTTAAGATATTACCAAATGCAGTACAATCCTAAGGCAATGCTTTCAAGAGGTGTTTCAGGTATTCGCCGTAATACAGTAATTATTAATTTAGTTGAAGATGTGAAAGAAGTAAAACGTTCTTTTGAAAGTATCATTGACCCAATATATGCAGGGTTACAAACAATTCATGAAGCAGAATAAAAAGTAAGTTATCAAAGCAAGTAATAAGTAGATAAGTTGACAAAATGAGTGGGGTAGAAAAATCTGCACTCATTTTTTATATTTTTCTTTAGGTTTAAGGTTTGTTTGGCTGTGCTACTGTTTAATTTGTCAGTCTATGATATAATAAATAGTAAAAGTATAAAAAATATAGAAGATAGTGTATTGAGGAGGAAAAATGGAGATAGGAGTAGGAGTGATATTAATTGTATGGCTAATGGCCTTACTAAGAACGCAGCAAAGAGCCTTAAAGACTTATGAACGCTTAGAAACACAGAAGGTGATTAGTTCAGACATGGAAGAAGGCAAAATGGAGCAGCTTTTGCGTCATGCAGGCATAGTGATTTTAATTGGTTTTGTAGCAGTTGTGATATATGGGGCAGTGTCGAAGTCATTTAATGAACGTATGATGCTTTATCTTGTAGCCATTTATCTGGTGATTTATTATATGCTAGAATATATTTCACATCATAGATGGTGTATGACAAAGGAAGGCCTTAGAAGTAGTAGACAGCTTGAACTGATTGGCTTTGAGAAAGTGGTTAATTTTACATGGTATGAAAAAGCCAGTGGTCTTATTTTACGTGTGAATTATAAGGGGCGCGGCCTTGTGACACGTAAAAGTGATTATTTAGTGCCACTCAAAAAACGAAAAGAAGTAGAAAACTTTCTAAAAGAAAGAGTTATTTGTACAAGAGGATAAAAAATATCGTTTATATATGAATAAAGTCGTAAAACTGGTATAATAGAAGAAATGTAGTATATAAGGAGTGTAATTAAGATGTATAAATTAATAGCAGTAGATATGGATGGCACATTATTAAGAGAAGACAAAACAGTTTCTGAAAGAACAAAACAAGCTATCCAAATGGCCCATGCTCAAGGGGTGAAAGTTGTATTAGCGTCAGGAAGACCAATTGAGGGGCTTAACCGCTATTTGGAA
>USPX01000249.1 GCA_900556665.1 uncultured Eubacteriales bacterium | reverse complement strand
TGATAAAATGTACTCTTTTTAACATGCGATAAATCTTACGTAAAAGTTCTACTACTTGATAATGCCCCTTCTTGTGATACAAGTTCACAATGAGCCTTATTAAAGTATCACGCTTTGTAAAACAAACTGTTAGCAGTATGGCAATATAATTTCTTTTATTATTTCTACTAATCCAAAAGATATTTTTAATATTAGAAAAGATTACTGCAATAATGCAATATACCTTATCTCGCTTAGCGATTCATCTTATCCCTTACATCCTCCATGTCCCCACCACGCGTTCCTACAAAAGGTACATTATATAAAAGTTTTTTAGTATGAGCATACAATCTTTCCATGTAATACATAATAAATAAATTCGTTGTTTTCAAAGTATACCAAGGCGTCCATAATACACTCACCTGTAAAAAATACTGCAGCGCACTTATCACATAAAGGGCTAATGCAATTAGTATGTAATTACGTAAATATGACACAATTTCTTCCTCCAAACTTTATATGTATCACTTTTCCTTGCTTTAAAACCAAGGCATACTCATTTTAACACGTTTTAATATTATTTATAATTTTCAAATTATACTCAAATCATTTGCTATTTCTAGCTACTCCACACTACTTATCTCTAGTAGGTTTTTAGAAACTCTCTCTACACGTCTAAATGAATGTTGTACACTTTCAGTAACCTTTTTCTGACCTTCTATTTGATTAACAATTTGTTGTACTTGTTCTACAGTACTTTGCACAATGCTGTGCATTTCATCTGCCATTTGTAATACTTTCATGCTACATGCTCTTCCTTCTTCGCTGGCTGCAACAACTTTTTCTGCCATTTCTTGTACTTCATTTTGAACAACGCCCACAGATTCTGCCTGCCTACTTACCTCTACAATCTGTGTAATTCCCTTTTCAACATTAGTTGTATTTTTCATATTTGCAATATGTACTTCTTCTAGTAACCCATATATTTTTTGGATTATACCTGTAATAGATTTGCTTGCTTGTTTTGAATCATCTGCTAAATGCCTAATCTCCCTAGCAACTACATTAAAGCCTCGCCCCATTTCCCCTGCATGCGCTGCTTCTATTGAAGCATTTAAAGCTAATAGATTCGTTTGCTCTGTAATATTACTAATCGTTGTTGCAAATTGTTCAATTTCCTTTAGTCCTTGACCTAAACTATCAATAGATTGACTTGTTCTTTCAGCTGAATCTTTGATATTTTTCATGTCTGTTGTTGTTTCTTCCATAATAACAATATATTCTTGCATTTTTTGTGTGGTTTCATGTGAGCCTGCTAACATTTTATTAATCTTCTCACTAATTATTGTTACTGTTTCATCCATTGCTTTCATTGAATCATATACTGAGTCTACATATTTGAAACTATCGTTACATTCTTCCACTGTTAAATTAGCTGAACTGATAACAACTTTATTTACATTCTCTAATTCTTTAATACATGTTTCAAGCTTTTCTACAACATCTCCTAAATCAACTGCTGCACCATTACACTTTTCAATGAGATTAGCAACCTGTTGTGTACTTGCAAATTTCTTTAACATTTTGTGAGAGATATCTGCACATTTGACACAAACAAGTGCCATAGCTATTAACTCTATATAATAGCCTATTAAACTTCCTATATGCGGATGCATGCCACTTTTAAAAAAGATTGATATTGTTAGTAGAATAGCACTAATAATCGAAATGCGTATTGTAAATTTCTTATCATAATAAAAAATGCTAAATACCATTGCTAAGGCATAAGTTATGTATATACCTATTCTTGGATTAGCTCCCATTAAAGCGACTAATCCTTCTATAGATAAAATCGTAGCATATTTTAAAATTCCTACAGGTACTTTACATTTTTCTGCAATAGTTGGGCCTAAAGTAACGATGACTCCAACAATTGTAATTGGTATTAAGTCTTTTGCACTCATATTAAATACACCTAGAACTGCTAATACAATTAAAGTCGGAAATATAATGATTAACCATCTTGCTACTTTTACAGCTGTCTTAGTAACTGTCACATCATTTTGGTAAAAAAATTCTGCTACTGTGTCTACTTCTTTTTTCATTCCTATCTCCCTTCCTTTTTTTAATTAAAGACAATTTCTTATCTTAATACTTAATAAGTTTCATTATATCACAATCCCCATTCTAATATACATAATTTTCTAAATATATATATAATTTATACACAAATTGTTTGTCTAAATTAATTTATTATAAAATAAAAACCTTAAACTTCATTTATAATAAGTTTAAGGCTTTTTAATATTTGACCACTTTATTCTTCTAACATTCATCCTACTATTTGTGCTTTTTCTTCTTTTACTACTGCTTTTGTTTTCCAACTGCCCTTCATATATCTAATTACACATACAACCGCTGTTGTAATCCATGTTGCCCCTGTTGTTACCCAAATTCCCCAGAATCCAAGTACAGGGATTCTCGTGAAAACTTGTGAATAAGCTAAACGACAGACAACTTCTGTAATCCCATTTAACATGGCAAAGCCAGTGTCTCCACAACCATTGAGCACAGCTCTTGGCACATAAATCATCCCAAGACCAAAGTAACAAAGACTTGTAATACGTAATGCTGTCATACCGATTTCTATAACTTCAGGTTCTTTAACAAAGGCTTCTATAATTTGCTTACCAAATAAATAAGCAATTGGAATCATACATATACTAAAGACTAATGCAATAATTACAGCTTGCCTATAGCCCTGTTTCACACGTTCTAACTTCCTTGCCCCCATATTTTGTCCTGAATAAGTGGTAAGTGCCATACCTAATGAACCATAAGGTTGTTGCACAATTTGCTCGATTCTACCTGTAATTGTATAGGCTGCCATAACCGTTTCTCCATATTGATTGACAATCCCTTGTAAGGCCATACACGAAATAGCAATCATAGAGTTTTGTAAGGCTACTGGTATGCCTAGTTTAATCGAACTTATAATAAGTGGCATTCTAGGTTTCATTTGCTGCCTGCTTAAACGAAAATAAGGCATACGTACATAAGCATAAATTACACTTGTAATAGCTGCTATGGATTGGGCAATAACAGTGGCAAAGGCTACGCCAAATACGCCCCATCCTAATGTTAATACAAAAACTAAGTCTAATATGACATTTACGATACTAGATAAAATCAAAAAATAAAGGGGGGTCTTGGAATCCCCTAATGCTCTCATAATACAAGTGACTCCATTATATACTGCAATTGGAATCATGCCAATACAAGTCATTCTCATATAAATAATTGCATCCCCAATAATGCTATCCGGCGTAGCTAATAGTCTTAATAACTGTGGTGAAATCAAAATGCCTAGCAAGCTGACTACTATTGCGGCACTGCCTAATACATAAATTGAATTGCCAATAATTGAACCTACCATATCTTGCTGCTTTGCCCCAAAATATTGTGATACCAAAATGCCGATTCCAATACCTAGCCCTATACTTAATGAAAAGAATAAAAAGTTCATAGAACCACAAGTTCCTACTGCTGCCAAAGCATTTGCACCTACAAATCGCCCCACAATAAGTGAATCTACCATGTTATAGAGCTGCTGAAACAAGTTTCCAATAAGTAGTGGCCATGCAAACCTAAAGATGTGTTTAATAGGACTACCAACTGTCATATCTGTCATATTT
>USPX01000248.1 GCA_900556665.1 uncultured Eubacteriales bacterium | reverse complement strand
TGATTTTTTGAATTTTGAAAGCAACTTTTTTCTCTTCATATTTAGGCACTACAGGAGAAAAAGTAGTTTCAAAAGGATTATAGAAGCCTTTTAAGATTTTATTAGGATCATCTATAGGAGTAGGGTCAAGTTTTAAATTAGTCATATGAATTTTCGAAAGGTCATTTATAGAAGAACTAGTATTGAGGCGATGTAGGTGTTTTATAAAAAATAGGCCCCATAGGGGTTGATAGTGTAATTTCATGACATCCGTATAATGAGATATATTATAACGTTTACCATTCAGATAATCTTTGGTTTTATAGATTAGACAATAAAAGGAGCTACAAGTAGTTGTACAGCCTGTAAGTTTATGAGATACAGTATCATAAAGATAACCTTGGTTAAAAATAAGGGCTTCAGTTTGAGGATTAGGCGTGAAAGTATCTAGATAATGAATTGTATTTCCAAAATAGAAGTCATCACTATCTAAGTGAAGTTCATAAAAATATTTACTATCAGATATATAGTTAGCAATTTCTGTTTCATAGGAATTACTAGGTATAAATTTTATGTTATTAGAAGAAATAGGATAGTTAGAGAGCAGATTATTTATAAGGTTTTCACAAGAGGGATGATAAAGAATATAAGCCATAAAAGGGGTGGTGTGCAATTGCCCTATACTGCTACGGGTATACTTCATAAAAATGGATAGCCTTTCCCTAATCCATTTAGCAGTTAATTCTTTACTACCTGGTGTAGCGAACATATTAAAGGGGATATAAAGAGCAAATTTTTTTTGTGACATTTTAATAACTCCTTAGATGAAGTGATTTTCTATTACATTATATGCATCATATATATTTTTCTAGTATAGAATTTAAAATTTATTAGCAGTAGGAGGGTAATGTAACAAATGTTAAGTAAATACATAAACTAATATTAAAATAATAAAGATGTATGATTGACTAGGGGAGAAATGATATGAGCAGAAAAATCATCATTAGGATCATAATAGAGAATAGAAAGTCACTAAAGACAGTAGAAGAACATATTTTAGGTAATCTAGCACACCAATCTAGTCATGAATATCCGGTACAGTTGCAGCAAGATATAACAACCTTAAAAGAAAAAGTAACTAGGTTAAATAAAGTAGAGCAGTTAGAAGATAGAATTTGCTTTATATTAAAAGAAGGAAAACATTATTATGATGGACAATGGGAGAGGCGATTATTAATTACAGAAATAGAAAATTATGTGAGAGGACTTAATTTACTAGAAACGGATGAATTATTTTTTATGCTGTGGTCAACTGACAAAATATATACATTGAATATGATTAAAGAACTAACCCTCTATAAAATAGAAGATAAAGAAAAGGTATTACTCATACCAGGTAAAGCTTTTATAAAAGCAGATGGGACTGTACAAAAGCAGACTTCAGTAGATTATAAGGGGTTTATTTTTTTATGCACAGTGAAAGAGTATTGGGAGTATTTTAAGGTGTATGACCTTATCATGGGATTTGATTTTAAACAGTTTGAAGATTTTCCTAGGAAAGCACTAAAAACAGTGGCATATAAGCTATGTGAGTAATAATGGATGGGAGTATAGGAAATCTAATAAGATAGGTGAAGAGAATGAATACTAAATATGTCATAGCACTCAGATTTAACTCAGATACAGAGGTTGCAGGAAGATGTAAAGTTGATAATTTATCTAAAGAGTGGATTAGTGAAAGAATTGCTATATTTAATCGTTATACAAGGCAATGCTTAGAAAAGCAAAGTAATCAAGATTTTATAGCAGTTTTGTCATGTCAGGAACAATCCATGGAATATATAAAGGAAGAACTTAAAAAATATAAGCCACTTAATGCAAATATTATTTTTACCTCTAAGAAACAAGAAGTAATAGAGAACTATATTAAGGATGCAGATAAAGTATATATTGCTGCATTAGATAGTGATGATGTATATAAGACGGGGGTTGTTCAGTATCTTCATGATTATAAAGAAAAGCCAAATGAACATTTGATTATCTTTAATAGAGGTTATATGTATAATGGGATAAATAGTGTTATAGATGATTATGAATGTGTTTCACCACCTTATTATGTACAAATATTTAATGTTAAAGACTACTTAACAACTTATAGATACTACAAAATGATGCGTCATTTTTATATGCAGAGGCTAGAACATACATGTATTGATGTACCTATGTTTATTCTTATTTTGCATAATTCCAATAGCTTTCAGTATTATAAACAAGAACATCCTAAACTCTTTGGAACAGAACAAATTTTGGATAATTGGAAAGAAATATTAAGTAGTTTCGGTTTAAACTAATAAATGGGGGAAGCCAAAATGAAGCGAAGAATCATTGTAGATATTAGATTTAATATTGATTTAAGAAAGTATGGAGAACTAAGTAAAATAAAAGGTTATGATATGGAAGCAGCTTTTAAGAAGGCTCAGACTAAAGAGTGGATCGAGAAAAGAATGAAGATATTCGAAAGATGTGCACTACAAAGTCTAAAGCACCAAACAAGCCAAAATTTTTTATGTGTACTGCGTTATGAAGCGTCAAGTAAAGAGACTTTAGAGGAGGTACTTAAGAACTATCCAGATTTACCAAGTAACATTATTTTTTCTAGTAATGCGGATAAATTCATTGCGAAAGAGATGCAAAACTATGATGTGCTGTATCAAGTGGGAATGGACACAGATCATATTTATGCGCCTAATTTTATCGAAACGATAGAAAAAATACCGTATGAAGAAGGTGTAAAGTGCTTACTCTGTAAAGCGGGTTATCTTTATGATTTTGAAAATAACAGGTTAGCTAAAATTTGGCATCCATCTCCTTCGTGTTATGTATATACTTATAATCAAAAAGCATTTGAAGCAGAATTTAATACGAGGACTTACAATAATCATTACTATGCACAATACTTACCACATAAAGAAATTACTGGTAGAGCGTATATGTTAACTGTACATGGACAAAATGTTTATCATACCTTTGATATTGTATGTAGGAAGTTTAATGGAATACTAATAGAGGATGAGCATGAAAAGAATGCTATTCTAAAAGAATGGTTACACTTATAAGAATAGTTAAAGAGGCAGGGCATAGTGCACTGCCTTTTATTAATTTAATATTTCACCAACTAAGAGCTGGTGAGACGACTCATAGTCAGTAATAATTAGAGAACCATCAATGGTACGAATAATTGGATGATTATCATAAATATCGATAATACAGCCTGGGGCATATGAAGAGAAGTTAATAATCTGATCAAATGGGCAAGCAGACCAGATAAGTACTTTTTCGGTGTTACAGTAAGCATAAGCACCAGGAAAAGGCTTGGTTGTGCCACGAATTAAGTTATAAATCTCTCTAGTTTTTGAAGTGAAGTTGATCTTACCATCACTAGGTGTACGTTTGCTATAAAGAAAATCTGGATCTTTAGTATCTGTACATAATGGGATGTGTTGTTTGCTATAAGCTGTTATTAAGTCAGAAAGAAGCATTTTGGCACAAATTAAGTTTTTATATTGTAAGGTACGGATCGTATCAAAAGGTGTAATTTCAAACATAGTATTTTTGAAAACATTAGGGCTATCTGCTAATTCATCATAGCGAAATAGATTTAAGATAAAACGAGTATCACCATTTATAATAGACCAA
>USPX01000247.1 GCA_900556665.1 uncultured Eubacteriales bacterium | reverse complement strand
TTTTGTGCCTCAACATTATTCTTAGTGCTTGGATAATCTAAGTTATAAACTGTTGAAATCCAGACTGCACGTTTTTCAGTATCTGCACCCACTGCGGCATATACATTTATATTTGCCAAAGCAAGCAACATTACTAGCATGAGGCTTACTAGTTTTTTCATTTTACTTTTCACTATGCTTATCTCCTGTCTCGACATATTTTATATTTATTTGTCTACATTGATTATAAATTTGCACCTTTTATTTGTAAATGGTTTTAACGTATTTGTCATAGTTCTGAAATGTTCTACATTTATAATACAGTTGGTGTTTAAAAAAAATCTTTTCGGTTACACTTCATATGTGTATTGTTACAAACTTGTAAGAATTTGTTTAGGTGATTCCATATTTTCTTCACACAAAACAAAGTATACTAGAGGTATCTCTTACAAAAGGAGTAATTATATGAAATTTTTAACCAAACTATTTAAATATTTACTTTTAACAATAGCATTCTGCTTACTACTTGCCGTAGGCGTGATTAGCTATGAATACAAAGAGGCTATACCTAAATACAATGTGGATGATACCATTTTAGCTATACGTGCCAAAACCCACTACACGCCCCTTGGTGAAATTAATCAGACCTTCTTAGATGCCTTAGTTGCCATAGAAGATCGCCGCTTCTATAAGCATGGTGGGCTAGATTTCATCTCACTTAGTCGTGCACTTCTTACTAATCTTAATAGTGGAGATATTGAACAAGGTGGCAGCACCATTACCCAGCAACTTGCCAAAAATGTTTTCTTAGATGCCAAGCAAACTCTCTCACGTAAGGTTAATGAGATGTTCGTCGCTTATTATCTAGAGCATCATTATACAAAGGATGAAATACTGGAACTTTATGTCAATGTAATTTATTATGGTGGTGGCAATACCGGCATTTACGCTGCCAGTACCAACTTCTTTAATAAATTGCCAGCTGATTTAGACTTTAATGAAGCTACCTTACTTGCTGGGTATCCACAGGCACCATCTTACTATAGCACCAATAAAGCTGCTGCCTTAGAGCGTCAAACACAGGTTATTACGGCTCTTACCGAATACTCAGACACCTATGACGAAACAGCTTTATCTTATTAAACAAAAAGGAGCTGACACGAAATTATAAATAATCTCGTGTCAGCTCCTTATATTATTCCAAGAGGGTATCGTAAACTTATCATTAATCTTATGATACCCTCTTAGCACTTATATACAAGTATACTCATACTATAGTACATTAATCTCTATACTTACTATCAAAATGATAAAATTAACTTTTTCTTTTATCTTTTATTGCTGCGCCTTTGCATTTACTTGGAAAACAAGTTGCCCTTCTCCAAGTTCATTACTCTTAATGGTCACAATTCCTGTTCCAACCTCACCCTTTGTGCGAACATAAACAGCTAAATTGCCTCCCACTAAAGACTGATAGGTATGGCCCATAATTTCTATAGCACCACTTGTTTCTACACGTACCACCTCATTGATATAAGGCAGCAAATTATCATTGGCATCAACTGCTTTAATAATAAGGCGTGTGGCATCATAAGTTTCACCTAATGTTAATTCATGACGTCCTGCTTCTGCAAAAATACGTGCCGGTGTATAGCCACCCTTTACTAAGGTGCCTACTTTTTCCCCATCCTTATAACCTTCAAAAATATATTTTGCTTTGGCATTTCGTGTGCCTAAAATATATTTATCATAAAGACGATGAATCGCTTCTCTATTCATTTTACTTTTAAATCTAACCAGCATAAGCTTACCTTTGATGTCAAGTGGTAAGTCCCCCTCATTTGTAGCCATTGCCATGAGCACAGACTTAATGAGGGTAGCATCTTTTGGCGAATAGCCTTCTTCTGTTACAAGGCTTTCCCCAATATAGTCATCAATATAAATCGGTGGGTGCATCAGATTTGGGAATTCTTCTTTATCTGGATAAAACTCACCTATATAACTATCATCTTTATATAATTTCACCATATCGCAGTTTGTAAACACATAAATGCCTCCAACTACATTTCCCTCTTCACCTTGCATATTACTACTTGCTTCCATCACAAAGTGATGATCTTGCTGACTTGCATAAGCATAGGCTGCTAATTTAAATTGGCGTTCACTATCTAAAACACCTGTGTAACATACTTTTCTTCTACCACCCACGTAAGTCACATAAGCTTCATCCACATAACTCTTGGCAATAACTCCACACATTCTTTCACTTGCATTTAGTTCATCTAAAACACGCATATGTCTTAAAGCAAACTCTGTACGACGTTCTTCAATATCATAATTCTTAGTTGGGAAAAGATTACCTGTATGACTGGATACTAAATAAGGTATGTCATTATTTGGTGCTACTTTATCAGGATCTTCTAGTCCATCCCCGCCATCTGTATAACTTAAATCTTCATATGTATACACATCAATAAGACTTTCATCTTGGGTCTGTCCACCAATAGCTCTTGCACTATCTAATTGTTTTAATAACTTATGCATATGTACTTCATAGCTTGTAGCTTCTTCTATTTGCCCCATTCCCCATAGCACTAAGCTTGTATAATTACGATAAGCCTTGATAAAGCTTGTAAATTCACGCTCATGTACAGATTCTTCATCTAATAATTCTTCACGGCAAGTCCATTTTGGTAATTCCATAAATACAAGAAGACCTAAGGCATCACATTTTTTAAGGAAACTTGGTGTAATCCCTTCTTTTGTCACCTTCACCATATTCATATTTAAATCTCTTTTAATCATACATGCATCATTAGCTTCTAAATCTGCTACAGGTATGTAATTAGTGCTTTCTAAGCCCTCTCCCCTACTTACCCCATATAACTTCAGCTTTCTACCATTTAAATAAAAACCATCTGTTTTAAACTCAGCTTGTCTAAAACCAAAAGGTATAATCATTTCATCTACAATACGGGCATCACATTGTAATAAAATATGTAAATCATAAAGCATAGGATCTTCTACATCCCAAATCTCCGCTTTTGTGGTTTTCATATTTAAATGTGGTGTTAAACTTCTTAGTGGATTACTTATAGCATTGGCAATGACATTGCCCTTTTTGTCCATTACTGCTGCTTGGACATTCATCCCTTCTACCAAGCCCACAATCTCAATAGCCACATCTACTTCCTTTTCTTCTTCAAGTACATGCTTCGTTGTAATGCCTACACTTTCAATATAAGCTGAATGTTTATGCTTTAAATAAACTGGCCCGTGAATTGCGCCTCCCTCTTCACCTGTCAGTACAACACTTATTTTGTTAAGGGCATTATACTTCACAAACTTTGTAATATTGGCTTCGAAGTAACCATATGCTGTATAACGTTGCTTTGCTAAAATCCCATTAATATATACCTGCACTTCTCCCCTAATGCCATCAAAGCAAAGGAATAGATTTTCATCTTTCTCCTCCCTTGTAATTTCAATGCATTTCTCATAATAAGAAGTTATGATATTACTCTCCTTAGAAGTTTCATCATTTTTATATTCATTGCAATCAATCTTTGGTAGGTATGGTAAATGTATCGTATGTACTTTTCCTTTTAATATATCTAAATCATCTTCTTTGAAATTTAATTTATATTGCCAGTCGAAATTTAAATCAGTAATCTTTCCCATTTTTCCTCCTATTAATGGT
>USPX01000246.1 GCA_900556665.1 uncultured Eubacteriales bacterium | reverse complement strand
CAAGCAAATTAGCAAAAAGTTTGAAGTGGATAATATGAAAGAAGTGACCTATATGGATGAAAAGCATACCTCGTTTGATATGGAGCAAGTGGAGGAGTTTGGAAATATTATGGCGAGTGCTAGGGTAACAAAAACAAAATCCCAAGAGTGGTGTGGGGGTCATCTTGAAGAGATAAGAATTAAGTTTCAAGATGATCAAATTGGAATTATCGAATATGAGGGTTATGATACATTTAAATTTTATATTTTAGAAACTGAAAGATTTGGAAATAATTCTTATAGTCGTACATATGGTAAGTATTATATACTTCATATTCCAAAATTAAAACAATGGCTTAATAAAAACTTTGACAAAAACCAGCAGCAAGCTTAGCATTTTGTCAAAATAAGGGTATAATATAAAAGAAAATGTTTAAGCAAGTTGGAGGATTAAAAATGATAGACAATACAAAAGGTGAACTGGAAGCATTAGCTTTTGATGAAGATATTTATGATTTAGATGGGATTATTAGACTTGCAGATAGTGAAGATGCAGCTTTAATCTTTACATTTGAAGATGAAGATGATGACAGACATTATATGAATCGTTATGATATTTTAGAATGCAATGAGGGTACAGAACGTATGCTCCGCCGCATTCATCATTATTTAGAAAGTGATGAAACAAATGGCGTATTTATTTCGTTTGCAGTAGCATATGAGGGACGCCTTAATATATTAAATGGTCAAAGTATGCCAGTAGATGAAATGGACCTTGGAGAATTAGAGCTTGGTGAAAATGTTATTTATGGTATGCTCATTAGACAATGTGATGGAGAGTATATCTTTGATGAGATGGTCTACATTGATGGTGGCAATAAGTCACATTCATGGGCTGAGAAAGTTATGGATGCTGGGCAGCTCACTTATATGATGAAAGATATGATTATGCAATTTAGCTAATGACTTAAGATAAAGGAAGAAGCAAATGGAATTTAAAGATTATCATTTAAAAGAAGGACTTTTAAAGGCCCTTGAGCTTTTAGAGTATAAAAGTCCTACAAAGGTACAAGAAGCCGTTATTCCCAGTGTTTTAGAAGGCAAAGATATTATTGTAAAGTCACAAACAGGCAGTGGCAAAACAGCAGCCTTTGCCATTCCCATTTGTGAGAAGATTAATTGGGAAGAAAACAAAGTACAAGCCCTTGTTTTAACACCAACGAGAGAACTGGCTATGCAAGTGGGTGAAGACTTCTTTAATATTGGGCGTTTTGAACGTATGAAGATTGTTGCTTTATATGGTAAGGCACCTTTTCATATTCAGCAAAAGGCCCTTAAGCAAAAAACACATATTGTAGTAGGGACGCCGGGGCGTGTTTTAGACCATTTAAAACGTGGGAGTTTAGAAGCTACAGGTATTCATATGCTTGTCATTGATGAAGCCGATGAAATGTTACGTATGGGCTTTATTGAGCAGGTAGAAGAGATTATCGCCTTTTTACCAGAGATGAAACAAACCCTATTATTTTCTGCAACCATTGCACTACATATTGAACAATTATGTAGTAATTATATGTCTTCACCAGAAACTATTGAGATTAAAAATCAAAAGTTTACGGTAGATAAAGTATGTGAAGCTTGTTATGAAGTGAGTGAAAAAGAAAAAATGCAAGTTTTTATGGACTTAATGGTGATTGAGAAGCCAGAAAGCTGTATGATCTTTGCCAATACAAAAGAGCAAGTGGAAAATGTTTATGAAGTGCTTAAGGCCAATCATTATCCTGTACAAAAGTTACATGGCGGCATGGAGCAAAAAGACCGTTTTGCAGTAATGTCTGACTTTAGAAAAGGACGTTTTCGTTATTTAGTGGCAACAGATGTAGCAGCAAGAGGCATTGATATTGATCATATTACCCATGTTGTGAATATTGATGTACCTGAGAATAAAGAAAACTATGTCCACCGCATTGGCCGTACCGGTAGAGGAGGACGCAGTGGGAAATCAATGCTCCTTATAACAGAAAGAGAAAAAGTTTTCTTAAAAGAAATTGAAAACTATATAGGTCATCTGATTCCAGTATGTGAAAAACCAAAGCATGAAGAAGTGATGGCTCATCAAGAAGACTTCACAGCAAAAATGGAAACACCTATGGAAAATGTGACTTTAAAAGGTGAAAAGCTAAGCCAAGATATTTTAAAACTGCATATTAATGCAGGTAAGAAAACAAAAATGCGTCCTGTAGATATTGTAGGGACACTTTGTAATTTAAAAGGAATGAGTGCAGCAGATATTGGGATTATCAATATTCAAGATATTTCTACCTTTGTAGAGATTTTAAATAACAAAGGTGAAAGTGTTTACGAGCAGCTTCAAACCACACCAATTAAAGGGCGACTTAGAAAAGTTAGCAAGGTAGATATTAATCGTTAAGAAAAAAGAGGGTGTCACAAAATAGGTCCGCTGAGGTAGTGGTATCCTCTCACCCACAACTACCTCAGCTGGTATTTTGCAACCCTAGGAGAGTAAAAAGAAAAAGATAATGTAATGATTTTGATAGTAAGTATAGCAGTTGATGTACTTGTATGTAAA
The DNA here is from genome assembly GCA_900556665.1 of uncultured Eubacteriales bacterium. The sequence continues at coordinate 1,134 of USPX01000246.1, read as the reverse complement.
TGTTAAGAGGGCATCGCAAGATTAGTGATAATTCTGCGACGCCCTCTTTTTGTTAACAGTTTATTGAAAGCATAGTTAGACTATGTTATAATACATAATAAAATAATTATCTATTTTTTTATATTCAACTTAATCATAACATAAAAATATGAGTTTGTCAAGGTATAATTTTAGGAGGCGTTAAATAAAAAGATGGAAAAGCAACAATCTTTTTTACCACAAGCAATTATTTCAAAGGTTAATAAGGCAGAGATTATGGCATGTAATGATTATACGAAAAAGTTTGGTTTATCACTTACGGAAGAAGAGACTATGCAGATTTTAGAAAGACGTAAAACATCACTACAAAGTTATGGACGTATTGAAATAGGTGGGGGGATGCTCAAGGAGCTCATTAAGGAATTTTGTGATAGTCCGTATTTAAATCCCCAAAATTATGGGCAGACAATAGCGGAATTAACGGAGCTTTTTTATTACTTTAAAAATGAGGCACTGGATAAGCTTAGCGATGAGGAACTTTTAAAGATTATGCATATGTATTTTGATGGCCCTTGTGGGGGTTCTTTAGAGTTATTGGGGCAAAGTGCTTTAGAGCAAATGACAAGACATGTACGTTATGATGAAGCGGATTATACACAGTTAGAAGAACGCGGTGAACTTTATTTAGGAGATGATTTAAATGAATACTAGTCTAACAAAGCTTTCTAAAATGGATAGAAGTAGGCTTTTAAGTCATAACTATCTACAAACTTATATTGAAGAAGCTGCCCGTGTAGGACTACTAGCGCCCATAGATGTAACAAATCTGCAGATTAGCCTTGTTAAATTATTAGAACGACAAATTCAGCGTTATACCAGATTTGAAAGTAGTTCAGTGAAGGTAGAGACAGCAGAGGGGTTAATGCGCTCTATTTTATATGCTTTAGATTTTAGATTGAAAGCGTTAAAAGGGGAAATAGAAGAGGGCGTTCAAGTATTAAAGGAAAAAGACTTAGAAACACTTTTTATAGAGGGCATACAGCTTATAAAAGAAAAGTTTAATAAATGTAAGACTTATTTTCAAAAAGTACAGGACACACGTTTGAAGGTAGATAATTATGCTTATAATGATACAATAGACCATGCTTTTAAGGA
>USPX01000245.1 GCA_900556665.1 uncultured Eubacteriales bacterium | reverse complement strand
CTAATTCCACCCTTTACATAACCTTCCCAAAGCAGCTTACTATCTCCATATACTTTCATATTTACACCATATGAATCTTCTATTTTATTCTTAGATTCAAAAGTAGTCGTTAATACCCCTGTAAAATTCGTATACTTGCCATCTAATACATATCCTATCTTTCTTGAACAAACATATGAAGGGCTTACCCATCTTCCATCCCTGTATTCCATACTAAATTTCCAGCCCTTAGTATAGTCAGATTTATTTAAGTTATCAAAGTCCTCACCTGGTGTCCAATCTACATATGAAATATCTCCATTGTTAAAGTAAGTTGTCATATCAAACATAGATACAGGTAAATATGTTTCATATTTCTTTAGCTTTTCATCAATTTTACTTGTATCTACAACCATCTCTTTAGCTCGTTCTAATACTGTGATAGCTTCTTGATACTTGCCTTCATTAGCTAAAGTTTCTGCTTGTGTTACTAGTTTGTCTGCCTCTTGTTTTTGCTGCGCTGTAATTTGACTTTCATATTTACTTAATTCAGCTTTAATATCCGCATCATTTGGTATAATTTCAAGTGCTTCATTTAATAAGCTAACAGCTTCGCCATAACCTTCTTTTTCACTTACTTCTTTTGTATTTGCAAAAAGTGTTTCTTTATATAATGCTGATGTGTTAATTAATAATTCCTGTGCTGCATCATAATTTTCATCTTCTGCAATAACCTTTCTTAATTCACGAATACCCGCTTCATAATTCTTCTCATTAACAAATTGTGTACCTTCTATATAAGCTTTTCTTGATGTACGAAGTTCATTAATATGATCTATTTTTGCAGCAACTTCTGCATCATTTAATATACTCATAGCTCTAATTGCTTGTATGCGTACTAATACTTGATCATAGTCTATGTTCTCTTCTATGTATCCTGTTTCTAAAGCTATAAGTTCTTCTTTTAGATAGTTATAGATATTCTTTGCCTTCTTACCATTTTCTTCTACAGATTTATCATAAACTTCTTTAGCCTGTGTATAAGACTCTTGTTCAAATAGGTTTTTGAATCCTACAATAGAATTTGTCATATAAGAATATGCTACACCACCACCAGCTACTAATGCAGTTGCTAAAATACCTCCACTTATTAACTTAATCTTTGTTCCCTTAGAAAGTGGTTTCTTTTCTTTTGGTGCCTTTTTTTCTTTTGGTGCTTTCTTTTTCTTAGCCACCTTTTTGTCCTTAACTTTTAATGATTTCTCTTTAGGCTCTTTTTCTTTATCATTTTTTTCTTGCACTGGCTTTTCTTCTTGTGCTTCATAATAAGGGTTATATTCCTCTTTACTACCTTCTAATACTGCTGGATCTATCTTGCTATGATCTATTCCTAATGTATTATTCTTCCCTTCTACTTTCGCATCTTCTTTGTCAGAAAATACACCTAGTGTTGCCTTATCTGGTACTACATCTTCTGTGGATTTAGCTATAATCTCATGATTTCTCTCTGCTTCTGTGATTTCATTTCTGAAGCTTTCTAAATCATCTTTTAATTCCTGTGCAGTTTTATAACGTTTTTCTCTTGTTGCACATGCTTTTAATATAATTTCGCCTAATCTATTTTGTGCTTTCATTGGTAATGGTGGCACTTCTTCATTAAGACGTTTAGTCTCAGCTATATAAATATCATCTGCTAAAATGCTAGCTGGATAATCTGGCATAAATGGTAATCTTAAATGATTGAGTAGTTTATAAAGTACAATTCCTAATGAATAAATATCGATTGTTGTATCATAAGGCTTTCTTTGATGAATCTCTGGTGCCATATATGAAGAAGTTCCCTTCATAGAAGCGGCTTTAGTTACCTCTTGTAATGTTTTGGCTACACCAAAGTCTCCTAATTTAAAGTTCCCTGATTCACTAATGAAAATATTAGCTTCCTTAATATCACGATGCATTACATCATTTTTATGACAAAGTGTTAATGCTTCACACATATCAATACCTAATTGTAAAATATCGTCTAGTGTCATCCCATTCTTTCTCATATATTTTGTTAAAGGCACTAAATATTCCATTCTTATAAATACATCAAATCTAAGTGGGGTATCTTGCTCTTTGATTTCATGATCATAATAAGCTACAATATATCGATTATCCTTTTTATTAAGTGCTAACATTGTATTAATTTCACTTGTGATATCTTCTACAATCTTAGTAAAATGCTGCTTCGTTAGTTCTTTATCATAATTAAATTGTTGTAATACTTCCTCATACTGAGCCTCTTCTGGAAGAACAATATGTTTAATTGCTGTATAGTATTTTTTACCTAGTTCTTCTTTTACACCTAGATAAACGCTTCCATATCCACCACTGCCTAATTTTTTTTCAATTACGTAGCCATGAATACTATTTCCTATTAGGTCCTTATATCGTTCCATTAAATTCTCCTTGCTGTCTATACTTATAAGTTTATTACACGAATTAATAATAATGTGGTGTTATCATATCCGGCTCTACTATTTTCACCTTCTTGTAGTGCTCTATTTATAAGCATCTTAGCGGTTAAATATATATTTTCATTTTGTTGTGATAAAATCGCCTTTATTTCTTCTTGTTCTAAAGAATCTGTTAGCCCATCACTACAAATTAAAAACATCTTATTTCCCTGTAATTCAAATGGCTTTGTCATCTGAGCTGTTAATAATCCATACTCTTTCTCTAAGCCAAAATATTTAGTTAGTCTTCTCTTTTTTCTTAAGAGTTCATAGTCTGTTGGTTCTGCCATCTTCATATCGATTAGCAGTTGTGCTTCATTATTATCTTTAGTTAATTTGGTTAATTCACCACTATCATATAAAAAAGTGCTGCTATCTCCTATATTGAAAATAACTGCTTCTTTTCCTAAGCATATGAGACCACTTAAAGTCGCCCCCATACTTATTAAATCATCTTTTTTTGCTTTCTTTAAAATCATATCATTTGTTTGCATAATATGATTTTGAAATAACTTAATACATTCTGACTTATCTTTATTAGATTCTATAGGCATTTGTCTTAATTGTTCCTCAAAGGTTTGAAGTGACTTCGTTACCATATAACTTGCCACTTCACCTCCTTTATGTCCGCCCATGCCATCACTTACAGCAAATATCCTTTGACTAGTGCCCACATATTTTTCATTATATGCTATGTATTTTTCACTACTCTGGCTCATTTGACTTTGTTCTTCTAATGTAAGATAAATGCCATCACTTAGATAAAAGTTATCCTCATGATTTGAACGTTTATTTCCAATATGGGATACAAGGCAACATTCTAATCCTAACATGCCTTCTCCTCTCATCTTAACTTAATTACTGATTAATTAAATTGGCTTGCATTACTACTAATAGCGCTATCAGTTTGATCATATGTCTCTGCAGTGTCCATTAGAAATTGTGCATATGCTTCTACTACTTTTTCATAATCTTCAAAGACTGGCTTTAACCCTTTGAATTTTTCGAAGATAGTTGTAGCTGCTTCACTTTCCCATGAATCTACTAAACCTTCCATGCTTCGTGTGATCTCTTCTAATCTGTCTGTTAGATCATCATTACAGCTTTTAATAACTGTTGCTTTTTCTCTTACTTCATCTAAATCAATTTGAATACTATCTGGCATATACTGTTCTCCCTTTTTATATACTTTCTTTGTAACTGTTCAGCCGCTAACTTAAGCAAAA
>USPX01000244.1 GCA_900556665.1 uncultured Eubacteriales bacterium | reverse complement strand
AATCCACACACTCCCATTTAAGGGCGAGGACTTCTCCTAAACGCATACCTGTGTATAGGGCAAGGCGAAGAAAGAGTCCGTTAGGCTCTGATTTAGAGGCTTCTATATAACGGAGTTGTTCTTCTGTGGTTAAGATTTTAATCTCTTTGGCTTCTTTAGCTGCTTTGGGGATGATAATGCCATCCATAGGGTTTGTACGGATGAAGTTATTTTTAATGGCTGATTTAAAAGCTTTGTTTAAGAGATTTTTAATTTTTTGTAGGGTGGCTTTTGCATAATCTGTTTTGTTATTAAAGTATCTTTGAAGTTGTGAGTGGGTAATTGATTGTAGCCCTACATTTCCAATGATACTCTCTTTAATATGCACCTCATATATATTCACATAGCGATGAAAAGTAGTAGGTGCCACTTCATGAATCACATGGATAAATAAGAATTGATAGACCCAATCTGAAAGGGTAATAAGGGTTTTATCAAGTGCCTTTCCGTTTAATGAGATATCCATTTTATAAGCATCTACTTTAGCTTGTAGTTCTCTTTTTGTTTTTGCACGGATGTACTTATATTTCTTAGTGCCGTTTGGGTGACGTTCACCTGTATCCACAGTAGCCGTATATAAGCCATCTGCATTTTTCTGTCCTTTCTTTCGTTCTTTTTGTAATGTCATAAGTTAATTAATCCTCCTCCTCTTGAAATTGATTGATTTTAAAGCGTATATAGTCATTAATTTCTTTTAGTAATCGTGTATGTGATGTGGTATTAATGTGTTGCACAGGATTTGAAAGCAGTGCCATCTTATCTAAAAGCTGATTAACAAGCATCACATAATTATTTTGTTCATATTGCGTACTTGGTACGTTGTAGCGATTGAGCGTATTAGCTGTAATATTTTCTATGAGTAAATCTAAATTAAGACTAAGCTCTTTGATCGTTGGGTCTGAAGATTGTGTAAGTAGTGTAAGATTCTTATTAATACTTGTAATATGTTTATCGTCAGAAGTCACTGTAGGTGAAGCACCGCCTAAAAGTTCATAAGGGGTAACCTCTAATGCTATTGCCAACTTTTCTATTGTTTCTAAGTTGGGTTCTCTATCCCCATTTTCATATTTTCTAATTGTAATCTCTGCAATACCTAATCGTGTCGCAAGTTCTTTTTGGGTTATTTTAAGCCTTTTTCGAGCTGTTTTGATATTGTTACCTAACAAATTTATTTCACTCCTTTATATAGATAATTTACCACAAACGATACGAAATGTATACATAAAATTATAAAAAGCTATTGACTAGATACAAAATGTATCGTAAACTGAGTGAGTAATCGATACGAAACGTATCTAAAAAAGGAGGTGAAAGATTGCAGATTGATGGCAACAAATTAGCCGTAGAAATGGCTAGAAAGTGTTTATCAACAAAACAGCTCTCAGAAATGACAGGTATTTCTAGGGTAACGATCCAGCGTTTAAAAGCTGAAAATCAAAAAGCTAGATTGCAGACAATCGGTAAATTAGCAAAAGCATTACAAGTTCAAGTAGAAGATTTAATTCATTAAAAGGAGATAACAACATGAAATTACTTACACCAAAACAAACACAAGCGATTACAGGACTTAGCACAACAGCCACTTACAATATGTTCTGGTCAGAAGGCTTTCCAAAGATAGTACTTGGTAAAAGAGCATTAAGAGTAGATGAGCAAGATTTGTATAAGTATTTACAAAGCAAAAAGCAGATGATGTAGTCAATATAAAAAGACGGATTAGAAAAGACAGCAGGAGGAAAGATTTGAAGATAGAACAGCTTATAACAAGATTTGAAAAGGTAAAAAGAAATGGCACCAACTCATATATTTGTAGATGCCCAGCACATAAGGATGAAGAACCAAGTTTATCTATTAAGGAAATAGAAGATAGGATACTGATACATTGTCACGCAGGATGTGACACAGGGAGCATACTTGGATATGTGGGATTAGAATTAAAAGATTTATTTACACAAAATAACACCCTTACTCTGACTTGGAAGGAAAAAGTAAAGGTGTGGCATGATCGTCAAAAAGGGGATTTAGCTTTGGAAGAGCTATATCCTTATTACGACGACAATCAAAGTATATTGTACTATAAAGCAAGATACGAAGGCAAGGCAATTAGACATTTTAGAGTGGATGGAGATACGGTGATTTGGAAGGACGTATTCCGTGGCATTTCTAAGACTTTATATCATAAATCAGCCATTACAAAGGCAAGGGAAAACAATGAACCTATTTATTATGTAGAAGGTGAGAAAGATGTACACACCTTAACGGCATTAGGTTTATTGGCAACCACAGCAGGAGGAGCAACAGCTTGGCAAAAAGAGTTTGCTACATATTTTGAAGGACTAGATGTAGTCATTTTGCAAGATAATGATGTAGCTGGTGAGAAACTCAGTAAACAAATGGTACAGGACTTAGCACCTTATGCTCAGCAAATAAAAATTGTAGTACCAAGCAAAGCACCTCATGGAGATGTAACAGATTATTTAAAAGAAGGACATACCAAGCATGAACTGCTTGAAATGATTAAACAAGCAAGTGAAGAAAAGGCTATGAAAGAACCTTTAAAGCACTATAGATTAGATGATACAGATAATGCACATACCATGGCAGAGTTATATAGAGATAAGCTTTGTTATGCCTATGATGTGAATAAGTGGTATATCTATAACAATGTGAAATGGGAAGAAGATCGTGTAGATGGCGTACGACTATTAGCCAATCAAATGATAGACAGAATGGAGCAGGACTTCTTTATGTTACTTAATGCCATAGAAGACGATAAAGAGAAACAAAAGACAGAGAAACTTTATAGAACGCATCTTAAAAGCTGTAGAAGTAACAGAGGTAAAACTTCTATTCTGAATGAAACAAAACATTTATTACCGATAGTTTCTACGCAGTTTAATGAGAAAAGGGAGCTATTGAATACACCCAATGGTACTTATGAAGTCCAGACACAAGCATTTCATCCACACACCTCACAAGATTATCTGTCGCAAGTTACCAATGTGAATCTCGTCACAGGGGCAAAAGCACCTACTTGGGAGAAGTTTATAGATGAAATCTTTTTAGGTGACAAGGAACTCATTCATTATGTGCAAAAGGCAATAGGGTATAGTATAACAGGTTTTACAAAGGAGCAATGTATGTTTATAGGATATGGAGACGGAGCAAATGGTAAAGGGGTATTTAAGGATGTGTTAAGTTATATTCTTAATGACTATGTGAAATGCCCACAAGCTGAAACAATATCACAAATAAGACAAGGATCAGAAGCAAGTCCAGATATTATTAATTTAATGGATGCACGTTTAGTCGTATGTGTAGAAAGTAATAAAGGGGTAAGGTTTAATGAAGGATTGATTAAACAGCTCACAGGAGAAGATAAGGTCACAGCAAGACGTTTATATTGTGAACCGATTTCTTTCTTACCACAATTTAAAATGTGGCTCTTTACAAATCATTTACCAGAAGTGGTAGGTACAGATAAAGGGATATGGCGAAGATTAAAGATTATACCTTTTAAATTAGACTTACCAGAAGAAAAGAAAGATAGACAGCTGAAAGACAAGCTGATGAAAGAAGTAGAAGGGATTCTCTGGTGGTGCATAGAAGGACTTAATATGTATTTAGCAGAAGGTTTAAAAGAGCCAAATTCAGTGATTCAATTAGT
>USPX01000243.1 GCA_900556665.1 uncultured Eubacteriales bacterium | reverse complement strand
TATGACAAAAAGATATTAATAATGATACTAGAGATAAATAATACATAATTATAATACTGGTTAAGGTTTGAATATGACTGAATACTATGTACTATATATTAATATATAATACAGAACAAGTTTCTTTAAAACTAAATGTAATAACTTTGTAATAATAGAAGTTAGAAATGGTGAATTAATTACTTTAGAATTAGGAAGATGACAATACATCAAGAGTCAGTAGTACCTTATGGATACTGTAAAGTAGACAATGGAAAGATAAGCGAAGAATTCTATAATAAATACGGATATGACGAATGTTATGGCATTAGATAAATATTAGATAAATAAGGAGGTAATAGTATGTTTAAATACCCGAGTGAGTACACAATGGCAGTACTTTGTTTCTTATTTCTACTTAGTTTTGTAACCATAATCATATGTATTTTAATATGTCGGTATAGAATGAAAAGGAGCATTGAGGTAAAACACACTATTGCAAGTGCGTTAGGACTAATATCTTGTGGAACATGGGTGTTTGCTCTTATAGAAATAGTTTTATTCTTTATCATGTCTGATGATTTTTCAGCAACAACAACTATAGGGGCCGGAATATGTATTATTGCACTATCTTATAAACTATCTGAATCTATAGCTAAGAGACTTAATGTAGGTACATTTATGACCTTAGTACTAACTGTATTAATTACTCTAGGATTTTTCATAACACCATATGTAAGTTTAAAAATGGACGAAGAAGTAAGACACACTGCTTATTGTACTGAATATTATAAATAAATGAAAATAGATTTAGTAAGAAAGCCACTGATATTGAGTCAGTGGTTTTTCTATACTACAATAATATCAGGGGTGATGTTGTATATGAAATACTTGATAATTGATACACTATCTGAGGGAGATAGTGAAGGAGAATCAGTTATAGAGTCTATCAAAGAAATAAGCAAAGACACAGAAGTAGTATATGCAGATAAGTTAAACATAAAAAACTGTTGTGGGTGTACTTATTGTTGGTTGAAGACCCCAGGAGTTTGTGCTATAAAGGATGACTATCATATTGTATTTGAGAAATTTCTAAGTGCAGACAATGTGATTATTATAGGTGAATCTAAGTTGGGCTTTGTATCTTATAAAGTGAAGAATATTATAGATAGGATTTTGCCAATTGTGCTGCCTTATCTTACTATTACTGAAGGAGAAATGAGACATTTACCAAGATATGATAAAACTTGGAATATGGCATTGATATACAAAAACAAGGGGGAAAATGAGCTATTGAATCAATGGATGAAAAGAGTAACTTTGAATTTTCATTCCAAATCTCTGGGAGCGTATGAGATAGGAAACAAGGAGGCATGGATAAATGGAATTACTAATATTTAGCTGTTCACCAAGAAGTGAGAGCAAAAGTAATACTTCATCTATAGCACATGCATTTAAAAAAGGATTTGAAGAAATCGAAGGAAATAAGGCTGAGATTTATCATCTGACTAAGAGAAATCAGTGGGGAAATTATAAAGAACTATTTAAAAATAGCAAGGAAATAATATTTGCCCTGCCTTTGTTTGTGGAATGTATTCCAGGATTGATGATGGAATTTATGGAGACTTTAGATCCTAAAGAAAAGTTAGATACAAATATAGCATTTATATTGCAAGGTGGGTTTCCAGAAGCTAATCAGCTGAGAACTTGTGAGAAATATCTGGAGAAGTTGCCTTCTTATCTAAATTGTAATTACAAAGGAACTCTTTTAAAAGGTAATATGTTTTCTTTGAATTTAATTGAAAAATCTAAAGAGAAAAATTTAGAGCCCTTTGTTGAAATGGGCAGAGTTTATGCAAGAAAGCATTGTTTTGAAAAAGAAGAAGTAAGTGAGTTTGCAGCTCCAGAGTTTTTTGATAAGAAGAGCTTGGCTTTGCTGAAGTTGTCATCTCCTGTAAGTAAGTTAGCATGGAGATATATGGCTAAGAAGTATGATGTTGAAGGAGATTTGAAGGAAAAGCCTTTTGATAAATTTGTGAAGAAGTAATTATACTTTTACAAGATTAGTCTTGTGGCAGTTCAAAACTAAGGCTTGAAAGTATAGACTAAAAATTCAAAGTATAAAAATAACCATATCCTATTTATTTCAATGTTTTGAGTTCTAGGATATGGTTATTTATTTAATTTAGTGCAAATTGTTCATATTATATAACAATTATGAATTTGATTTATTATTTATTATAAAGAAGTTTCTTTTAAAACTAAACCTTCATTTCTTTCAGTCATAGTTCTAATTGACCATTCATTTGAGAATAATACTACTGGATTTCTATTTTTATCCTCAACTAGTAATGTATCCATTGGCATTGAAAGTTTACCAAATTTAGAAAGATCATTTTCAACCCAACGTACATGAGAGTAAGGTAGTGGGTACATCATTATATCAACACCATATTCTTGTTTTAGACGATATTCTAAAACTTCGAATTGAAGTACACCAACAACTCCAACGATAAGCTCTTCCATACCACCATTAGGTTGTTTGAATACTTGTATAGCACCTTCTTCTGATAATTGAGTAACACCTTTTACAAATTGCTTTCTCTTAAGAGCATTTTTTGTAGATACTTTCATAAAATGTTCAGGCGCAAATTGTGGTATACCAGTGTACTCAAGATTTGCTTTTTTCTCACTTAAAGTATCACCAATGTTGAATATACCTGGGTCATGGATACCTATTATGTCCCCTGGATATGCTGATTCAATCATAACACGGTCTTGAGCAACGAATTGTTGAGGTTGAGAAAGTTTAATCTTTTTACCTCTTTGAACGTGATTTACAGTCATACCTTTTTCGAATTTACCAGAGCAAATTCTTAAGAATGCAATTCTATCTCTATGGTTTTTATCCATATTAGCTTGGATTTTAAATATAAATCCAGAGAAGTTATCTGAATTAGGGTCAATTTCACCTAAGTTACTATTACGAGCAGTTGGTGGTGTTGTTATATCTAAGAATGATTCTAAGAATGGTTCAACACCGAAGTTAGTAAGGGCACTTCCGAAGAATACTGGTGTTAATTCACCTTTTAATATTGATTCTAAATCAAAGTTATCACCAGCTATATCTAAAAGTTCAATATCTTCTAGTAATTTTTCATGAAGAGCGCTACCTAATAAATCAGTAAATTTCTCATCAGATGGTTCTCCAGTTACGCAATTTGCAATAGATTGTCCGTGGTTACCATCATCAAATACTTCAACTTGGTTTTTATGACGGTTAAATACACCTTTGAATTCTTTACCAGAACCTATTGGCCAGTTTACTGGACAAGAACGAATTCCAAGGACGTTTTCTATATCTTCCATTAATTCAAATGGGTCCTTACCTTGACGGTCCATTTTGTTTATGAAAGTGAATATTGGAATTCCTCTCATTTTACAAACGTGGAATAATTTCTTTGTTTGATCCTCAACCCCTTTAGCAGAGTCGATAACCATTACTGCACTATCTGCAGCCATAAGAGTTCTATAAGTATCTTCACTGAAATCTTGATGCCCAGGAGTATCAAGAATATTTATACAAAAGTTATTATATTCAAATTGAAGAACACTTGATGCAACAGAGATACCTCTTTGTTTTTCAATTTCCATCCAGTCAGAAACTGCATGTTTTTGAGATCTTCTTGATTTAACTGATCCTGCTTCACGAATAGCTCCACCATATAATAGGAATTTTTCAGTTAATGTAGTTT
>USPX01000242.1 GCA_900556665.1 uncultured Eubacteriales bacterium | reverse complement strand
TAAATCTACTCTTGTCATTAGTTCCTCCGTACTGTAACCCCTAAGGGATTACATGTTGATATTCTTGCATCAGACCCTCGGCATAATTCCAGGCTGAAATAATTTCTTCACCTGTGAGATTATGGCGAATTTCTTCACGCAAATTAAGTTGTAATCCTTCTGTATTTTTGACATTTTGTATAATTAAAATACCTAATAATATCATTGCACACAAAAAAGCTTCTACCCACACATAACTTAACCTTTGTTGGTTTACGCCTTGTGAATCCTGCTTGGAATTTAAACTTGTATCTGGGGCACTTCTTCTTACTGCTTCATTACTGACATCTATTTCTTCAGACCCATCAAATAGCTGATTGCTATTACTTTGTTCATATACCCCATTTTGGTAATTTAGATTCTCTTTATTATAAGCATTATCATTATTATAATTCACAAGAGGCATTTCATAGAAGCTTCTTTCGTCTTGCTGATCATATTGTTTCACAAGTCCCATAATATCACCTCAACTCTTCTTACTTAGTAATATATATGGGACAAGTGTTTTATTTATACCTAAATTATACTGCCAAAATAAAAAAGACTTTAAAAAAGTCTTTTTTATCTCATAACCTCTCGCCAACTTAAGTCACCACGTTCTAACGCTTTTACCAAAAGCTCTGCAGTTGCTAAATTTGTTGCGATAGGTATATTATGAATATCACATAAACGCTCAATACCACCTAAATCAGGTTCATGAGGTTTTTGTGATACAGGATCTCTTAAGAAAATAACCATATCAATTTGGTTATGTGCGATTTGTGCACCTAATTGTTGTGCACCACCTAAATGCCCTGCTAAATACTTATAAATATTTAAATTTGTGGCTTCTTCTACAAGTCGTCCTGTAGTGCCGGTAGCATATAAAGTATGTTTTGTTAAAATATGCCTATACGCTATTGTAAAATTCTCCATTAATTTCTTTTTCGCATCATGTGCAATTAATGCTACGTTCACTTTACAACCCTCCCTTAAAACAAAGTATCTTCTCTGCTCATTGCAACATTGAGAACAAGGCCCATACCAATCATGTTTGCCCATAAAGCACTACCACCATAACTGATAAATGGAATCGGTACCCCTGTGTTTGGTAAAAGGTCTGTTACAACCCCAATATTCACAAAAGCTTGGATTGCAATCATACCTATGTAACCAACTACTATAAATTTACCTAAATCATCCGGCGCTCGTCCAGCAATAAACAACCCTCGTCCTATAAAGAGCAATAATAGCGTAATTAAAACAAGGACACCTATGAACCCAAACTCTTCGCCTATAACTGCCATAATGAAGTCATTGTGTGATTCAGGTAAATAATTTAGTTGACTAATCGAACCATTATATAATCCTTTACCCTTAAGTCCACCTGACCCTATAGCATGTACAGCGCGGTCTGTTTGGTAACTATCTGATTGACTATCACCACCGTTAATCATATTCACAATACGTTTACGTTGATAGTCTTCAATAATTTTTTGGTCGGGATTATTTACAATATACACGAAAGCTGTTGTTACTACTAAGATGCCTACCACCATCGTTGTTGCTATATATTTGAAGTTTAACTTTGTTACAAATAATTGTATCACTAAAATAGCTAAAATTACAAGACTAGTCGACAAATTTGGCTGTCTATTTACTAAAATAAATGGTACAAATGCCACGCCGCCAATAACTAACACTGGCCACAATAAATTGATACGCTTATTATACTTAGCAATGAGCTTTGCATTACATAAAATAACTGTAATTTTAGCAAACTCTGAAGGTTGCAGCTGAATTGGCCCAATTTTAATCCATCTTGCTGCACCATTTACCTCATGCCCAAACAAAATAACTGCTAATAATAATACAATAGTTACACCGTATATAATCATATACCAATTCCCGATAAAATGATAATCAAAGGACATAACAATTAACATTAACACTAAACCTACAGAGAAATATATAATCTGCATTTTTACAACTTCTACATTTCCAGAATAAGCTGTGGCACTGTTAATTGCAACAATCCCTACGGCTACAAGTGCAAACATCAGTCCTATAAGCCACCAGTCAATTCTTTTAAATATTTCTTTAATCTGCATTTTAAATTAATATTTTCCTTTCTATCTTTTAAACAGATATACTATTTAACTTTCTTAAGATTTTTAATAGGAATGTTTGCAGATAAAATAGGGGCTTTCTTGCCACCTTCTTCATACTCCATATTAGAAATCTGTATATTCAACTCTTCCGTATCAATATCTACATATTTAGAAATAACTGCTAAGATATCTGAGCGCATCATTTCTAATAGTTCAGTTGAACAATTCATACGGTCATGGATTAACACCAACTTGAGCCTGTCCTTCGCCACTTCGCTTGATTTATTATTCTTTTTTCCAAACAAACTACTCAAATCTAGCCTCCCCACTGCTTTCACCTATTTTAGTTACCGAATCCAAAAACTTTTTTAATTCGATCTACAATATTATGACTTGTATTTAAGTCAATATAAGGGACTTCTTCTCCTAAAACACGTCTTGCAATATTTCTAAATGCTTTACCTGCTAAAGAAGTTCCCTCTGCAGTTGCAGGCTCACCTTTATTAGTTGTAATAACAATATTTTCATCATCTGGTACAACACCAATAAGCCCTACTGCTAAAAATCCAACAACATCTTCTACAGCCATCATATCGCCACGTTTTACCATATGCATACGTACACGATTAATAATAAGATGCATCTGTGACACACCATTAGACTCTAAAAGGCCAATAATACGGTCTGCATCTCTTACAGCTGATACTTCAGGAGTTGTGACAATAAGTGCACGATCCGCACCTGCTATGGCATTTTTAAAGCCTTGTTCAATCCCAGCAGGACAGTCTACTAATACATAGTCAAACTCCTCTCTAAGGGTATCACATAATTTTTTCATTTGTTCTGGACTTACTGCATTTTTATCTCTTGTTTGAGCTGCTGGTAATAAATATAGCCCCTCAAATCTTTTATCCTTAATTAACGCTTGATTTAATCTGCATCTACCTTCTACAACATCTACAAGGTCACATACAATACGATTTTCAAGTCCCATAACAACATCAAGGTTTCTAAGCCCGATATCTGCATCGATTAATACGACACGTTTTCCTTGTAATGCTAATGCTGTTCCTACATTGGCTGAGGTTGTTGTTTTACCAACCCCACCTTTACCTGAGGTAATTACTATTACTTCACTCATCTTAAGTCCCCCGTTACGTTTAGTTTTAGTTTTATTTTAACATATGATTTAATGTTTTTAAATCAATTTGGTCCATATAAATTTGTCCATCTTGTAAATAGGCAATAAGCGGACCATTTTTACTTTGTCTATAAAGCGCTTCCAAGTCACCTTCTGGCGCTTTAGCAATTACATTTCGAATCCCAATTTGGATTGGTGCCATAGAAGTACTTACAATAAAAGGATGTGGTACTTTTTCATCAAGGCCCGCACATACTTTTCCCTTAAGGGTACCAAGTATAATGACATTCCCCCCTGCACTAATTAATCCTCCTGGATTCACATCTCCCAACACCACTACATTTCCTCTATATTCAATATGATGTCCTGAACGCACTATACCATAGTGAAAATGGGTGATAGATCCTTCAAAACTACGTAGTTGCTCTCTTACCCATAACATCTGCGTCTTTTCTTCTTCTACTTCGC